>CAMPCG010000123.1 GCA_946644025.1 uncultured Prevotellaceae bacterium
GCCCGACGGTATGCCCCTGCGCACGGTGAACATCAAGGACGGTTATGCCATCCAGCTGGCCGTGAAGCTGGGCCTGCGCCTGGCCATCATGACCGGGGCCGACATCGCGTCGATACATACCCGCTATGAAGGACTGGGCATGACCGACATCTACACGGGCTGCTCGGTGAAGATACGCACCTACGAGGCGTTCAAGGCTAAGTACGGCCTCAGCGACGACGAGGTGATGTACATGGGCGACGACGTGCCCGACCTTCAGGTGCTGCACCGTGTGGGCTGTCCCGTCTGTCCGCGCGATGCCTGTCCCGAGGTGCAGCAGGCCTGCCTCTACATCAGTCACCTTGACGGCGGCGAGGGCTGCGCCCGCGATGTCATCGAGCAGACGCTCCGCGCCCAGGACCTCTGGCAGATGAACGACACCGCCTTCGGATGGTGAGTACGCCCTCCGCCTACTGAGCGTTCTCCGTAGGCCTTTCCTTTTCCACGACTAAGACAGATATTTCGAGAGCAGTTCCTCGCCCTCGGCCACCGTGATGCCCCTGCGCCGGCAATAGTCGGCCAACTGTTCGCGGTCGATGCGCCCTACAGGGAAGTAGCGGGCGTCGGGGTGGGTCAGCATCATACCGCAGATAGAGGTGGAGGGCTGGATGGCGTAATGGTCGGTCAGGGTGACGCCGAGACGCTGCTCCGCCTGCAGCCGGTCGAAGACGATGCGCTTCAGCGAGTGGTCGGGGCAGGAGGCATAGCCGAAGGCCGGACGGAGAGACTGGGCCTTGACCTCAGACTTCGGGCCTTGGACTTCAGACTTCAGACTTTAGACTTCAGACCTTAGACCTTGGAGTATTGAGGACTGGAGCCACTCGGCGGCGGCCTCGGCCAGACGGGCACAGACGGCATGGGCCATGAGGTGCTGCTGCTCGTCGGCAAGTTGCTCCTTGGGAGCGGCCACGACGGTGAAGAGGACCAGCGGACGGGACCGCTGCTCGTCGAAGAAGTCGGAGAGGCAGCGGAAGCGTCCCACCGTCTCGCTCTGGCTGCGCAGCATGGGCAGCAGGGTGCCGTCGGCCAGGACGATGTCGTTGCCACGGCGCGTGGCGGCCTCCACCCTCAGCAGCACCTTCACGCTCAGCCGGTCGTCAGCGACGGCCTCCGCCAGCCACCGTTTGCCCTCCTCCAGCGTCTTGACAGCCTCGGGGTTCACCAGCAGCTGGGGCAGCGTCTCGCCCTTGAAGCCCCAGAAGAGCAGGAACATACGCCAGTCGATGAGGGAGGTGAGGGGTGAGCGGTGAGGGGTGAGCGGTGAGGGGTGAGCGGTGAGAGGAATGTTTGTGCCGTCGACGAGCGTCGATGTGATTCTTGCGGCTGCCTGCTCCATGTCCTCCACCGAGGGATAGCTGTCGTCGTAAGCCAGTCGTGGTGCCCGCGCGTTGGCCTCGGCGTAGGACGTGAGCGGCGCCGTGTGGTGGCTGTCGTAGGCCTCGCGCAGCTCCCGCTGCTCCGCCTTCACCTCGGCGATAGTCTCCGCGGCGTTCACCTGCAGGCGCTTGGCCAGGACGGCGGTACGCGAGGCGTCGCCGCCATAGACCACACAGCCGTCGGGGTAGAGCGGCGCCAGTTTGACGGCCGTGTGCAGGGCCGACGTGGTGGCGCCGCCCACGTTGATGGGCACCGTCAGTCCCTCGCGCTGGAACAGCAGACAAAGCTTCTCCATCTCCTTCAGCGACGGCGTTATCAGTCCGCTGATGCCCACCAGACAGGGCTTCAGCCGTAGGGTCTCCTCCAGGATTTTCTCCGCAGGCACCATCACGCCCAGGTCGTGTACGTCGAAGCCGTTGCAGCGCAGGACGATGCCCACGATGTTCTTCCCGATGTCGTGCACGTCGCCGTTGGCCGTCGCCGTGATGACCACGGGCCGCTCCGTCTGCTCCGAGGTGAGGGAGGAGAGGTAAGGGGTGAGCAGGGCCACGGCATCGCGCATCACCTTGGCGGCCTTCACCACCTGCGGCAGGAACATCTTTCCCTCGCCGAAGCGCTTGCCCACGTGCTCCATCGCCTCCATGAGCGGTCCCTCAATGACAGCCATCGCACTGCCGTATGCCTCGAGTGCCCGAGGAATCAGTTCGGGCAGGGGGGCGCTGGTGCCATGGGTCAGGGCGTAGACGAAGGACCCTCCCTGTGTGGGAGAGGAGCAGTTACCTTGTTCGCCAGGTTTTGCCGCAGGGGTGGTCTGCTGCATCTCCTGCGCCATCTTGATGAGGCGCTCCGTAGCCCCGTCGTCGGTGTTGAGGATGACATCCTCTACGGCCTTCAGCAGCGTGGGTTCAATATCGTCGTAGACCTGGAGCATGGCAGGATTGACGATCGCCATGTCCAGTCCGGCGCGTATGGCATGATAGAGGAAGGCAGCGTGCATGGCCTCCCGCACCGTGTTATTGCCCCGGAAGGCGAACGAGAGGTTGCTCACGCCGCCGCTGGTCTTGGCCAGGGGCAGGTGGTCCTTGATCCAGGCCACGGCGCGGATGAAGTCGCGGGCATAGTCCTGGTGCTCGGCAATGCCCGTACCCACGGAGAGGATGTTCACGTCGAAGATGATGTCCTCGGGGGGGAGGGAGCAGGGGGGAGCGGTGAGCAGCCTATAGGCCCGTTCGGCGATGGCAATCTTGCGCTCGTAGGTCGTGGCCTGTCCCTCCTCGTCGAAGGCCATGACCACCACGGCGGCCCCCAGCCGTCGCAGTTCGCGGGCCTTACTGACGAACTCCTGTTCGCCGCCCTTCAGGCTGATGCTGTTGACGATGCATTTCCCCTGCGCGTTCTTCAGTCCGGCGAGCACCGTCGGCCAGTCGCTGCTGTCAATCATCAGCACTGCGCGGGCCACGGCAGGGTCGCCGCTGATGTGCCTGACGAAAGTCTCCATCTCGCGCCGGCTGTCGAGCATTGCATCGTCCATGTTGATGTCGATGATGGTGGCGCCGCCCTCTATCTGCTGCCGTGCCACGGCGAGGGCCTCGTCATATTTCTTCTCGGCGATGAGCCGGGCAAAGCGGCGCGAGCCCGCCACGTTGGTGCGCTCTCCGATGGAGATAAAAGCCGACCCACTGGACCCACCAGACCCACCAGACCAACCGGACCCACCAGACCCTCCCCCGGCCCCTCCCTGTGAGGGAGGGGAGTAGTTACCATTGCCGTCAAATTCTCCTGCGGTGGAACTATATACTCCCCTCCCTCCAGGGAGGAGCCGGGGGAGGGTCTGGTGGGGCTGGTGGGGCTGGTGGGGCTGGTGGATGGTCTTTTCCTCCAGTCCTGACAGGTGCATACAGTTGTCGGCCTGTGGCACCTGGCGCGGCTTCAGTCCGCGGAGCGCCTCGCTGATGGCCCGTATGTGGTGCTCGTCCGTGCCGCAGCAGCCGCCCGCGATGTTCAGCAGTCCGTCGGCGGCCATCTGGCGCAGGTGACTGGCCGTGAAGGCCGGCAGCTCGTCGTACTCCCCCATCTCGTTGGGCAGTCCCGCGTTGGGGTGCAGGGAGAGGAACACCGGGACGAAGTCCGACAGCTGTTCCACGAAGGGCCGCAGCTCGGTCACGCCGAAAGAGCAGTTCAGTCCGAAGCTGAGCAGATGGGGGTAGTGGGCGATGCTCGTGTAGAACGCCTCCAGCGTCTGTCCCGTCAGGGTGCGGCCGCTGCGGTCGTTGATGGTGGCCGACACCATGACGTCGATCTCCCTGCCCAGCCGTTCCTCCAGCAGACTGATGGCATAGAGTGCCGCCTTCGTGTTGAGGGCGTCGAAGCAGGTCTCGAGCAGCAGCACGTCGGCCCCGCCCTCGAGCAGCGCCTCCGCCTGTTCGCCGTAGGCCGCCGCCATCTCGTCGAAGTCCACGGCCCGCGCGGCGGCGTCGCCCATGTCGGCGGGCAGCGACAGCGACTTCGCCGTCGGGCCCATCGAGCCGGCGACGAAGATGTGCTTGGGGGTGAGGGGTGAGGGGTTGGGGGTGGGAGGAATGTTCTGCGCGTTGTCTCTCACCACTGCGCCCATTGCTTCGTCGGCCACGCGGCGGGCTATGCGCGCCCCTTGCAGCGCCATCTCGCGGGCGAAGTCCTCGCAGCGGTATTCGTGCTGACTGATGCGGTTGGAGGAGAACGTGTTGGTAGTGATGATGTCGGCCCCGGCCTTGATGTAGAGCCGGTGTACGGCAGCCACCACGTCGGGGGCCGTCAGACAGAGCAGGTCGTTGTTGCCCGTCAGCTCCACGTCCCACCGGGCGAAACGTCCGCGGTGGAAGGCGTCACGTCCCACGCCCATCGCCTGCAGGCGGGTGCCCATGGCCCCGTCGAGGATGAGGATTCGCTCACGAAGGAGATCTTGCAGTTTCATAGCGTCTGTGTTGGTATGATTGATTTTCAGACTTTTATATAACTAATAGTTATTACACCACTTTTGCAGTAGGAGGCGACGTGTCTCACGTCGCTACAATCGCTTGGATTGCGACGTGAGACACGTCGCCTCCTACTTGTGCGCTGCAAAATTAATGCTATTTTTCCGAAAAGCCATCGGATAAGGGCAAAAATGTGCTCCAAGCGACCCAAATATACCCCATATATGTTAAAGTCCTGTTAAATGCCCAGGAATATTTGGCCGTCATGGGCAATATATCTACCTTTGCGGTGTACTATTGTACTAATACACACGAAGACTATAGAAACCCCTATAATATAATAAGGTATGATAGCCATTAAAGACATGAGTTTCAGGTACGCCGGACAGCATCGTCTGGTGTTCGACCGCTTCAATCTGCAGATTGAGGAAAACAAGATCTACGGTCTGCTGGGCAAGAACGGCACGGGCAAGTCCACGCTGCTCTACCTCGTGGCGGGCCTGCTGCGCCCAAAGTCGGGGACGGTATGCTACGACGGCGTCGACACCTGGCGCCGTCGGGCGGAGACCCTGGCAGAGATGTTCCTCGTGCCCGAGGAGTTCGACCTGCCGCCGATGACGCTCAGCCGCTACGTCGCGCTCAACGCACCGTTCTATCCGCGCTTCAGCAAGCAGCGGCTGACAGCCTGTCTGAAGGACTTCGAACTGGACGACGACATGCCGCTGCAGGCGCTCTCCATGGGACAGAAGAAGAAGGTCTTCATGTCCTTCGCCCTGGCCACGAACACGCGGCTGCTGATGATGGACGAGCCGACCAACGGACTGGACATCCCCTCGAAGAGCCAGTTTCGCCGCACGGTGGCGCAGAACATGACCCCCGACCAGACCGTCATCATCTCGACCCACCAGGTGCACGACGTGGAGACGCTGCTCGACCACATCCTGATGCTCTCGCCGCGCGAGCTGCTGCTCAACGCCTCGGTGCAGGAGATCATGGAGAGGTACGTCTTCGAGTTCCGCCAGCCTGGAGAGACCGACGGCGTGCTCTATGCCGAGCCCACGCTGCAGGGCAACGCCGTGATGGCCCTGCGC
Source organism: uncultured Prevotellaceae bacterium (assembly GCA_946644025.1). The sequence continues at coordinate 5,462 of CAMPCG010000123.1, forward strand.
CAGGAGGGACAGGCCGAGACGCAGGTGAACCTGGAGCTGCTCTTCAACGCCGTGGCGAACAAACGGCTATGACCTGCAGACAGCCCGTACCCCGCTCACAGTCCGGACGGCGCTCTTTCCCATTTCAGACGGATGACCTCGCGGCTGTGGACGGTGCTCTTTTACAAACGCTGACAGTGTTTGTACAAACCAAGGCAGCGTTTGTACAAACCAAGGCAGTGTTTATACAAACGCCGTCAGCGTTTGTAGATTTCAAGACATGACCAAATAATAGTTGTAATCTTATGAAAAGCTTTGATATTAAACGCTTCGGCCTCGTACTGAAGCTCGACTTTGCCGAAGGCCGCAAGACCATGATGTGGGGCGCGCTGTGCATGACGCTCCTCTACCTGTTCTATTTCTGGTTCGCCCATAACCTCGCGTTCCACAATTATATGAATCCAGGCGGTGGTTTTATCCATCCCCTCTGTGAGGCCGTGGGTGTATTCAGCGCGATGACCATGTACATCTTCTTCCTCCTCGTGGCCAGCACGCTCTGGCGCAGCGAGCAGAAGAAGCAACAGCGCATCGCCTGGCTGATGCTGCCGGCATCGAACCTGGAAAAATTCCTCGCGCGGTGGGTCTACCTGCTGGTATTCTCGCTGGTGGGCGGACTGCTGACGTTCTTCGTGGCCAACCTGCTTCACATGGCTTATCTCTGGATGACTGACTACCCCGTGGTGTCGGCCACCGACGATTTCTTCAGGCTATTCCCGCACACACGCAGATTCCCGTCGGGCGAATATACGGGCGACGACCCCCTGAGCGTCACCAGGATGTACACCTTCCTGATTGCCCTCCACGCCCTCTTCCTGCTGGGCGGCGTGTTCTTCAAGAAGTTCCACTTCATTGCCACCTCTGCCGTAGTGGTCATGGGGTTTGCCTGCATGGTCGCCGTAGCTAACATGGTGGAATATCGTGACACCCCGATTACGACCGACTTTGCCATCGCTATGAACAATATCCTCTGGATTGCCGTGCAAGTGGGCCTCACCGTGCTCTTCACCTGGCTGGCCTACCGTCTGTTCTGCCGCTGGCAGGTCGTAACTCCTAAATTCGCAAACCTATGAACTTCACGAACGACAAACCCATCTACCTCCAGATGGCCGACCGCCTCTGCGACGAGATACTGGCCGGCACGTACCGCGACGACGACCGCATCCCCTCGGTGCGCGAGTATGCCGTGCTGCTCGAGGTGAACACGAACACGGCGGTGAAGGCCTACGACGAACTGGCGCGCGCGAACATTATATATAATAAGCGGGGACTGGGCTACTTCGTCACGCCGGGCGCACGCGAACAGATTCTCACCGCGCGCCGAAAGGAGTTCCTCGGCGTCAGACTCCCCGAACTGTTCCGCCAGATGCAGCTCCTCGGACTGGGCATCGAGGACGTCGTGGGCACGTGGCAGCACTACAACCGATAGGAATATAAACCACGGATGACGCGAAGGGGGCTCTCTAAACAACGGATTACACGGATTACACGGATTACACGGATTATTGAATATAAACGCACACAGATTTCACAGATTTCACGGATGACGCGAAGGGGGCTCTCTACAACGGATTACACGGATTACACGGATTGAACGGATTATTCTTTAATAAATCTGTGAAATCTGTGTGAAGAAAAAAGACCGCGAAGCGGTAAAGGACTTGCATATCAACCCGACAAGATAGACAAATTATACTAATTATTCTAATTTCTTTGCAAAAACAACGACACGTTGCAACTTTATATGTACCTTTGCCGTCTAAATGCAAAAGCGAAACGATGATTAAACTACGTGACGTCAACAAGACCTACTTCGGCGCCCAGCCGCTGCACGTGCTGAAGGGCATCAACCTCGACATCGGCGAGGGGGAGTTCGTCTCCATCATGGGTGCCTCGGGGTCGGGGAAGAGCACGCTGCTCAACATCCTCGGCATCCTCGACAACTACGACACGGGACGCTACGAACTGGCTGGCGTCAGGATATGGAACCTCTCGGAGCGCAAGGCCGCCGAATACCGCAACCGCATGATAGGGTTCATCTTCCAGTCGTTCAACCTCATCAGCTTCAAGACGGCCGTGGAGAACGTCGAGCTGCCGCTGTTCTACCAGGGTGTCAGCCGCCGCAAGCGTCACCAGCTGGCGCTGGAGTATCTGGAGCGCCTCGGACTCCTGGACTGGGCCACCCACTACCCCAACGAGCTCAGCGGCGGACAGCGGCAGCGCGTGGCCATCGCCCGCGCACTCATCACCCGTCCGCAGATTATCCTGGCCGACGAACCGACGGGCGCCCTCGACTCGAAGACGTCGGTAGAGGTGATGGAACTGCTCAAGCGCCTCAACAGCGAGGAGCACATCACGCAGATCATCGTCACGCACGACCCCACCGTGGCCAGTCAGACCAACCGCATCATCAGGATCAAGGATGGAGTCATCATGGAAGGGAGTGAAGGGGGGAGTGAAAGGGGAGTGAAAGGGGAGTGAAAGAGGAGTGAAAGGGGAGTGAAAGGGACGATAGTTTCACCCTTTAGAACAAACGTCCCTTTCACTC
>CAMPCG010000124.1 GCA_946644025.1 uncultured Prevotellaceae bacterium
GACTTCTAACTACCTCTAACTACTTCTAACTACTTCTAACTACAGAAGTTGAGCGTATGCGAAACTTGAATAATGATTTGATTACTGTAGGACTTGATGGCAAGCGCGTCGTTCGCAATGCCACGGGTCTGGGTAGCTACGGTCGCACGCTGGTGTCCGACCTTGCTGCCATCGACGGCCTCAGCCTTCGTCTCTACGCCCCCGATGGCGGGCGCGACGACCTTCGCAGCCAGGTGCCGGCCAGTGTGGCACTCTGCTACCCCGAGGGCTTCCAGCCGCTGGGCAAGAGCTGGTGGCGCACGAAGGGCATGGTAGCCCAGCTGCGGCGCGACGGCGTGCAGGTATACCACGGACTCTCGGGCGAGCTGCCCATGGGGCTGGCCAAGGCCGGCATTAGCTCGGTCGTCACCATCCACGACCTCATCTTCATGCGCCACCCCGAGTGGTACGCCGCCGCCGACGTGAAGATTTACACCCAGAAGTTCCGCCACGCCATAGCGGAGGCCGACCGCGTCGTGGCCATCAGCGAGTGTACGCGCCGCGACATCCTCCAGCTGGGGGCCGACGTGCTGCCCGACGGCGAGCTGGAGCAGAAGGTGGAGGTCATCTTCCAGAGCTGCGCCCCGCGCTTCTCCACCATGACCGTGGGCACGCAGCCCGACGACATGGCGATGAAGCTGATATGGTATGTCCACGACCACTACGGCCTGCCCGACCGCTACATCCTGAGCGTGGGCACCATCGAGGAGCGCAAGAACGCGCTGCTGGCCGTGAAGGCGCTCCACCGCCTGCCCGACGACCTGTCGCTGGTGCTCGTGGGCCGCGCCACCGACTATACCGACCGCGTCTGGGAATATGCCCAGGAGAACGGGCTGGGCCACCGCCTGTTGATGCTCCACGACGTGCCCGACGACCATCTGCCCCCCATCTACCGGCTGGCCGAGGCCTTCGTCTACCCCTCGCGCTACGAGGGATTCGGCATTCCCGTCATCGAGGCTATCCGCATGGGCCTGCCCGTGGTGGCCTGTACAGGCTCGTGCCTGGAAGAGGCCGGGGGCCCCCACAGCCTCTACGTAGACCCCGACGACGACCATGCCATGGCCGCGGCTGTAGGCCAGCTGCTCTGCGGAGCGCCGGGACGCGAGCAGCGCATAGCCCAAAGCCAGCAATACATACAGCGCTTCGAGAACACCGGCGCGGCGGAGCGATTCGCTAACCTCTACCGGAAGCTCCAACAAGCCCAGTAGGCCCACCAGCAGACCCACTAAACCCACCAGACCCCCAGCAGACCCATCAGACCCCCAGCAGCCCACCAGCAGACCCACCCCCCGGCCCCTCCCAAGGGAGGGGAGTAGAATGTTCTACCGCCTCCAAGTCTAACTACTCCCCTCCCTTGGGAGGGGCCGGGGGGAGGGTCTGGTAGTGGGCCTGGTGGGTCTGGTGGTGGGTCTTAATAAATGATAAAAAATTTGCGTAGCAGGCAAAATGTCCCTAACTTTGCCACAAAATAGCAAAAACGACGAGACTATGATTAGAGTAGGAATTCTTGGTGCGGCAGGCTACACGGGCGGCGAACTCATCCGCCTGCTGCTGAACCACCCCGGGGCGGAGATTGTCTTCGCCAACAGTGAGAGCAATGCCGGCAACTTTGTCGGCGACGTACACGAGGGTCTGTTGGGCGACACCACGCTGCGCTTCACCTCCGAGATGCCCTTCGAGCAGGTCGACGTGGTGTTCTTCTGCTTCGGCCACGGCAAGAGCCGGGCCTTCCTCGAGGAGCACACCATACCCAGCCACGTGAAGATTATCGACCTGGCTCAGGACTTCCGCATTGCCGGCGACCACGACTACGTCTACGGACTGCCCGAGATGAACAAGGCGCGCATTGCCAAGGCCCGCCACGTGGCCAACCCCGGATGCTTCGCCACCGCCATACAGCTGGCACTGCTGCCCGCCGCTCACCTGAACCTGCTGAAGGACGACGTGAGCGTCAACGCCATCACCGGCAGCACAGGGGCAGGGCAGAAGCCATCGGCCACCACCCACTTCTCCTGGAGGGCCGACAACATGAGCATCTACAAGCCCTTCCAGCACCAGCACCTGGCTGAGATACGCCAGTCGCTGCGCCAGGTGCAGGGCTACCTCGACGCACAGATAGACTTCATCCCCTACCGCGGACCCTTCGCCCGCGGCATCTTCTGCACCGCCGTCGTGAGGCTGCCAAAGGGCAACGACGAGGAGACCGGGCGACAGCTGCACGACGACATACTGGCCGCCTACTGCGACTACTACCGCGGCGCTGCCTTCACCCACTACAGCGAGCAGCCCATAGACCTGAAGCAGGTGGTGAACACCAACAAGGCGCTCGTACACTGCGACATCTTCGACGGCAAGCTACTCGTCACCTCGGCCATCGACAACCTCCTGAAGGGAGCCGTGGGCCAGGCCGTGCAGAACATGAACATCATGGCTGGCATCGACGAGGCCGAAGGACTGAGACTCAAGGCGTCGGCGTTCTAAATGCACTTATCACTTATCACTTATCACTCATCACTTCTCACTTCTCACTTCTCATGGTACAACTGTTATGGGTAGACGATGAGGCGGACCTGCTCAAGGCCCACATCATCTTTTTGGAAAAGAAGGGTTACGCCGTAACCACAGTGAGCAACGGCACCGATGCCATCGACCTGTGTCAGGAGCGCAGCTTCGACCTGGTGCTGCTCGACGAGCAGATGCCGGGACTCTCGGGCCTGGAGACGCTGCAGCGCATCAAGCAGATAACACCCGCCACGCCCGTGGTCATGGTGACGAAGAGCGAGGAGGAGAACATCATGGAGCAGGCCATAGGGCAGAAGATTGCCGACTATCTCATCAAGCCCGTCAACCCCAACCAGATTCTCCTGGTGCTGAAGAAGAACATACACCGGCGGGAGATAGAGACCGAGGTGACGCAGACGCAGTACCAGCAGCAGTTCCAGCAGATTGCCATGCAGATACAGGACTGCCGCTCGTGGCAGGACTGGCAGGACGTCTACCGCCAACTGGTACACTGGGAGTTGCAGCTCGCCGGCACCGACTCGCAGATGACCGAGATGCTCGCCATGCAGAAGGAGGAAGCCAACCAGGGATTTGCCAAGTTTGTGAAGAAAAACTACCTGAGCAGCCTGGGCAGTCCTTCCCCCGGCCGACCCACCTCCCAGCCCCTCCCTGTGGGGAGGGGAGTGTATACAACTTCCGCAGAGAAATCAAGGGGCATAGGTAACTACTCCCCTCCCTCGCAGGGAGGGGCAGGGGGAGAGTCGGTAGAGGCTCCGCTCTTCTCCCACCAGCTGTTCAAGAAGAAGGTGTTCCCGCTGCTCGACCAGAAGGAGAAGGTGTTCCTCGTCGTTATGGACAACTTCCGCTACGACCAGTGGCGGATGCTCTCGCAGGAGATTGGCAACCTCTTCGACATCGACGAGGGCCTGTACTTCAGCATCCTGCCCACGGCCACGCAGTATGCGCGCAACGCCATCTTCTCGGGACTCATGCCCAACAAGATTGAGGAGATGTTTCCCGAGCTGTGGGTCGACGAGGACTCGGAGGAGGGCAAGAACCTGAACGAGGCGCCGCTCATACAGACGCAGCTGGACCGCTTCCGCCGCCACGACACGTTCTCTTACCACAAAATCAACACCTCGGCCGAGGCCGACCGCCTGCTGCAGCAGTTCAGGCAGCTCGACAAGTACGACCTCAACGTGGTGGTGTTCAACTTCATCGACATGCTCAGCCATGCCCGGACGGAGAGCCGCATGGTGCGCGAGCTGGCCAACGACGAGAGCGCCTACCGCTCAATCACGCTGTCGTGGTTCCGCCACTCGGTCATTGCCGACTTCTTCCGCCAGCTGGCACAGACCGACTACCGCGTTATCGTCACCACCGACCACGGAAGCATACGCTGCACGAAGCCCGTCAAGATTGTGGGCGACCGCAACACAAACACTAACCTGAGATATAAACTGGGGAAGAACCTGGGCTATGACTCGAAGGACCTCTTCGTCATCAAGAACCCCGCCGACGCACAGCTGCCGTCGCCAAACCTCTCGACGAGCTACGTCTTCGCCACGGGCGACTCGTTCTTTGCCTATCCCAACAACTACAATTACTATGTGTCCTACTACAAGGACACGTTCCAGCACGGCGGCATCTCCATGGAGGAGATGATTATCCCGCTCATCACGCTGAAGGGGAAACGGCGGTGAGGGCCCCCCTCTGCTAAATGAGAAATGAGAAATATGATTTGACTTGTCACCGGAACTTTATCCCTGAATCCACTTTAAAAGTCCAAGATATACGCAAACGACGGCGCAGCCGCTCCCCTCCCTTGTAGGGGAGGGGCAGGGGTGGGGTCAGTATATATTTAGCTGGCAGGAAGTTAGAGACCCCACCCCTACCCCTCCCCTTGAGGGGAGGGGAGCGGCTGCGCATAGTTTTTTACGTTGTATGCTCATATCCATGCTTTTTAAAGTTATCTCATCCCTTAAAGGTAATCATATTTCTCATTTCTCATTTCTCATTTAGCGTAGGCTTTACTCGCCCTCGCCCCAACCTTCGTCGTCGCCGGCAAAGCTTACAGACCTTCTCTGCGGTTCTGGGTCTGAGTATTGCAAGAACGTGTATTTAGCTTCAATGTGGACGGTCTCCGTCGTGGGAGCCATGTATTCTTTCTTCTTCATATACTGTTTCCTCCTTGTTTTTTATTTTACGATTACCTTAACTCCGTTTACTATGTAGACGCCCTTGGTCGTCTGCACGTTTATGCGCTCGCCGGCCTGAAGCCTTGCCTTGCGCAGTACGACGCCGCCCAGGGTGCTGACGCTGACGTCCATGGCGCGTGGTGCCACGACGCTGAGCTCGCCTTGGCTGGCGAAGATGGCCAGGCTGTTCTCGGCCGACAGCGCCTTCACGCTGTTAGCCTCGTCGCCCAGGGCGATGCGCAGCGAGCGGGCAGTGGCGCCGCCCTGAGTCTTCGGCGTCCACAGATAGGCGCGGAAGGGGTTGGTGGTCAGGCTGCCCGTGGCGTGCCAGAACTCGTTGCTCTTGATGTAGTAGTAGTCGTTGGCGGCGTAAGCCTCGTCGGTCACGTTGAACTGCGTCTTCTGCATCACGCCCGTCAGGGTCCAGCCCTCCACGGTGCTCTTCTCCCAGATGGTCTTCTTGCCCACCTTTGCCACGGTGACGTCCTCGGCGGTAGCCGTAACCGTTTCGGCCTGGTTCTTGGCCATGAAGAACACGGGGGTGTAGCCTGCTGCGGCTGTGGCAGCGTCGGCGGGGTCTATGGCGTTCATCACCAGGGTCTGTGTGCCCTGTTCGTCGGTGGCGACCTCGCCTAAGTGGAAGAAGCTGGCCGTCTCGTTCTCGGCCTGCTGCAGGTCGAAGGGCAGAATCATCGTGCCCCAGGTGTTGCTCACCGTGCGCTGGTAGGAGGCCTGTGCGGCCACGAACTTGTCATCGCTGTAGAACGGGTGTCCGTCCACGAGGCGCAGCTCGGCGCAGGTCTTGTTGCCGGCGGCGTCCTTCCTCACGTTCACGATGTTATAGCCTTCAGGCGATACATCGGCATCGATGGTAGCGATGGCGTTGGGCGTCTGCTCGCCGGGCGTCCAGCTCTGGGCGTAGAAGCTCTCGGCGGTGCTGCTCTCGGGATAGACGGTGAAGTAGTAGTAGGCCTCGCCATCGGCCTCAGCCTCCGAGCAGTTGTTGCACACGCGGCGGTAGGTGCCGTCGGCCTGTTTGGCAAACATGCAGTCCTCGTAGTCGTGCTCGGTGCACTCCTGGAGCGTGGCGCAGCCCAGTTTGTCGTATTGCGCCTTGAACTCGGTCTGAACATAGCTCGTCCTATCAGGAATGAAATCATTCATCACCGCGTAGGCATCGTCAAGACTATTATAGTGATTGCCGTCGTTCCAGCTGCTCAGATTGTAGTAAGCTCCTGCACCGCCGTTATACCGATCTGTGTAGTTGAGCACTGCCGACTGGCTGATGGTGGCCCTCAGTTCCTGAGCCTTCTGCTTCAGGAAATCTTCTAGGCCGACGCTCACCTCTTGCCAGCGCTCATAGACGGCTTTCATGAAGTAGGGGTCGTTCCATGCCTTCTCGCAGAGCTGGCCAAAGGGCGTGATTTTGAATTCCCAGAAATGTTTCCCCTTAATGTCCTTTCCGTCAATCTTGTAGTTCCAGGTCAGGTCTAAGTCCCACACGGGGCCGAACACGATTTTGCTGTCGATATTCTCCATCCAGAAATAGTTGTTGCCGTAGGCGGCATCGTAGTTACAGGTTATTTCGGAAACGATGAATGCATCGACAGCCGCATCCAGGTCTACGTATCGGCGCCAGTTGTCGTTGGGGTCGGTCTCGGGCTTGTAGAGCAGTGTGGCCACCTTCGACAGCTTGGCTTTCACATCATTGTATTTGGGGTCGGTCGAGGGCCCGCTGGCCGTTGCAATGTCGGGGTCGGGGCTCTTCACGTTCACCAGGAAGTCGGCCCCATAGCCAGAGCCATAGCTGCCAAAGCTGATGGCGATGTAGGGGTCTTCCTGGAATCGGTCGTTGGGGTCATCCACGTTTCCCTCGAAGAAATAGCCGGTATCCTCGTTGATGGGCACACGGCGGTCGGCGATGTTCACGTGGTCGGAAATCTGGTAGGTGCCGAAGTATTGGTTGTTGATGACCAGGTCCACGAACTTGGAGGCAGGAACGAAAGTCATGCCCATGCGTTTCTGCAAGGCTACTGCAAGGGCGTTGCGTATCAGCGTTGCGTCGTAGTAGTTGGCCAGTAGCGTCCAGTTCTTGTCGGTGGCATAGTCGTTCACTTCTACGCCGTTCTCTTTACGGGTGAGCAGGTCGGCCTTCTTGTCGAACTTCAGGCGGAAGGGCTTCTTGGGCTGCCAGTCGCCATAAGTCCATTGACCTATATACCAAGTAGAGTTTCCTCGTCCGCGCACGCCGAGCCACTCGTTGCGCTCCTTGATGGTGCCCCAGTCGTCGCGGATGGTTATCTTTGTCCGGTAGTACCAGTCGTGCTTCTTTGAATCATCAAAAATGTAGCCGAGAACCTCCAGCTCTGCCTTGCCGTCAATCATCCTTACGGTACTCTTGTTGGTGGTGGCGTCGTAGTCTGTCTTGTAGATTTGCAGATAGACCGTTGGAAGGTTAGTTTTCTGCGGGAAGCTGTCCAGCTCTTCCTGCGTGAACTGATAGCCGAAGGCGTTGTTGCGGTTGGTAGCGCCGCTGTCGGCCCGGCTGCTGATGGTGCTTGCAGAGAGCAGAGCCATCAGCAACCCTGTGCGAATGGTGTTGTTCATATACAATATTATTAAATAAAAGGTATAAAAGGTTCTTAGTATTATGACTGCCCCTTTCACCAAGGGAACAAAGGTTTTTCTTCGTGTTCAGCCGCTTGTTAGGTTAGCTTTGACGTGTGCAAAGGTACTAATAATATTTCATTCCGCGTGCATTTTTTTCCTTATTTTTTTTCAAAAAAGCGTTCTTGCGCGGTTTAGGGTGGGTGCAGCCGTAGCTACACCTGCGTTGCGATGTTGGGAAAGATACGGGGAAAACCATCGAGAGCTACGTTCTTTTTATGCCGAAGGCCGGATGTAATTTATAAACGTCGTCAGTGTTTGTACAAACGCCGTCGGTGTTTGTACAAACGTCGTCGGCGTTTCTACAAACGTCGTCGACGTTTGTAGAAATGCCGTTGGTGCTTTCTTAATCTGAAATATGAGTCTACTTTAAGATGTCCAATGTATACGCAAATGACGGCGCAGCCGCTCCCCTCCCTTGTAGGGGAGGGGCAGGGGTGGGGTCAGTATATATTTAGCTGGCAGGAAGTTAGAGACCCCACCCCTACCCCTCCCCTTGAGGGGAGGGGAGTGGCTGCGCCGTCGTTTGCGTATACCTTGGACTTTTTAAGGTGGACTCAAATATGATTATCCGCATGAACCCGTATAAGACGCTGAAAGCGTCAACGCTCAAT
>CAMPCG010000125.1 GCA_946644025.1 uncultured Prevotellaceae bacterium
ATATGCCGGCATGAAATGGGACTGGAATTACCACCTAAATTGACGCAGAACCGAATAAAGTTCAAAAAACACAGAAAACTGACGCAAAGTTTCTATTTAATTGTATTTCAACGGTTTAATCCGCGTCAGTTTATGTATTTGAAAGAAGCGAACTGACGCGGAGAGAAATGCCACTTCTCTGATGGAGAAACGGCACTTCTCTGATGGAGAAACGGCACTTCTCTGGTGGAGAAACGGCACTTCTCTGGTGGAGAAACGGCACTTCTCTGGTGGAGAAACTTGACTCCAAACTCCAAATTTCAACTTGTTCACGATAGCGTAGCGCGGTAGTTGCTGACGGTCTGCCCCGTACAGCGCAGGAACTGCTGGTAGAAGTAGCTGCGGTCGTTGAAGCCCGAGGCCTGAGCTATGCGCATCATGGTCCAGTCGGGGTGCTCCCTGAGCAGCTGTTGTGCGTGTTCTATGCGCTTACGCACGCGCCACGTGCGGAAGTCCTCGCCTACGACCTTGCTGAAATAAGCGTGAAACTGCGCCAGGTTCATGTCCAACTCCAGGGCTATAACTTCGACGGCCTTGTCGGTCTCCAAGTATCCCCCCCGCTCTATCCAGGCTACGAGGCGGTCGGGGTGCGGGTCGCCAGTGCTGACGGGTGCTACGGGGTCAGGGGCGGGCTGCTTCTGTAGCGCGGGCAGAATGATGGTGGAGCTGAGCTGATAGTTGATGAAGCTGGCTGCCAGGAAGGCGTAGTAGAGGGCCAGCAGCAGCGTCAAGCCCACGGCGACGGCCCTGTTGCCCAGCACCATGAGCAGCGTGAGCAGGCCTACGGCCAACGCAGCCCAGAACAGCAGGCCCAGCCAGCGCAGCGAGCGCTCTATCTCCTCCTCTTCGTAATAGGCCGAAATCTGCGCTTTGAACTGCCGGTGGCAGCGCAGGTACCAGCGCGTGTAGAAGAAGAGCAGCACGAGGTAGAGCAGCACCATAAGTTCATAGACGTAGAAGAACACCTGTTGCGGCAGCAGGAAGAAGGCGCCCACGAGCGCGGCGTCGGCCACGGCGATGGCCGCCAGCTGCCACAGCACGCGCCTGAGAGTCACCTCTTCAGGCCTGATGAGCACGAGCACGGCCATGGTGAAGAGCATGGCTTGCAGGTAGCTCATGGCCAGAGCCAGACAGCTGCCTAAGTAGCTGATGTCGCCTTCGGGGTCGAAGCTTATCTGCACAAGGTTCAGCAGGCCGAGCGTAATGACGGCTACGGTAAGCGCATATTTCGCTAGGTGGAACTTGGCGGCCCGCTCGTTCTGGCGTGTTTTGATGGTGGCCAGAATGAGGCCCGTCACAATCATGCTGCCTGATGCTGCCAGCATGGCGTCGAAGAAAAGTTGGTCTGTCATCGTCAATATGTGAACTTTTATGGTGCAAAGGTAAGGAAAAAACTGTAGAGTTTAGCATGTGTAGGTGTGGAGTTTTGGTGAAAGCACTAAAACTCCACACTTTATTTCATGGCCTGACGCGCCAAAAACACTATCTTTGCAGGGTTAAAGCAACAAAGACAAACCATAAAACATATACCAATTATGAGAACGAACCAGATTCTATTTTCCTTCCTAACAAGGAAACAGCATGACGACAGCAGGCCGCTGAGCCGCTGGCTGAGCTTGATGCTGTCGCTCGTGGTGTCAGCCACAGTGCTGGCGCAGACGGGAGACGTCATCACCTTTACGGGCGGTCAGGCCGACCCGAAGGACCCTAACATCTATGTCATTGACGCAGGTAGCGCGGGAGCTGACGAAACGAGTTTCAGCGTGACACTCAGCCGTCCGCAAGGCACTACGGCCCAGCGTACGGCCAGCATCACGCTGAAGAACCTCATCTCGTTCGACGAGACAATCGTCACCTTTACTCCTGGCGAGACGAGCAAGACCATCAGCCTGACGGTGTATTCGCAGGACTCCTGGAGCGGCCTCCTGCCTGGGGTCTTCTCCGTGTCGGACTGCTTGCACGCTGACGCTGCCTACCAGGTGCTGCTGCTCAACATCAACCGCACGCGGGCGGCAGAACCAGCACAGTCAGAGTTAGCGACGCAGTTGGAAGTCATACAAAACACATATGGTTTCAGCAGCCGTTGGCAGACCCTCAACTACTGGGGCGAGTACGTGTTGCTGACCGTAGAGCTGCCCACCGACGTTCGCGTGACGGAGGGAAGCCGCTATGTGCTTGAAGCTCGCTATGCCGACCACAGCACCCTGGCTCCCGATGCCGACGACTACGGGCAGGCCCGCACTCGCCAGCTGGAGCTCACGCCTCTCAACGCAGGCTCTGTGTGCAGCAAGGCTTACTACCTTTACCATCCGCAGGACGACGAGTTCATGCACACCTACTTCGACGACACCTACAACAACCGCACTTCTACGGCCACGATGGCGACGGTCTATCCGACCCGTGAGTTGGGACCCTTCGAAGTGGCCAACCCCGCCGACGGCGCCCTGAAGTACCTCTTCTACTCACAGACCGACCTGCCCGAGAATGCGGCAGGCTTCCAGGTACTGGTAGAAAGGCAGAAGTTCCTGCCCCATTTCTCCAATGTCAGCATAGACAAGACCACGGCCAAGAGCGGCGAGACGCTCACCCTCACGGCCACGATGGACAACTGGCAACTGGTGAAGCGCGCCCAGCAAGAGAACTTCATGAACTCCTTTGGCGTGACCCTCGACGAGGGCGAGAGCCTGGCACCGCGTCAGGCCTCTTTCGACGAAGCCACAGGGCAGCTCACCCTACGAGTGACTATGCCCACGGTAACCACCGAACGGGTGGTGAATGTCGATTTCGGCCCACTGAAGGAAGGTGGCTACTTCCCCAAGCTGGCCATCGGGAGCAGTGGCTCGTTTGCCGTGACCGTTCAGCCAGAGGCGGCTACCGCCGTGGCAGCCCAGCAGATCGTCTTCGAAGGTTTGCCTGCCGACGGCGCCACCATTTCGTTGGAGAAAGACCGCTGGGGCAGTGCCATCAACAGAGAATACCCGCTCCACATCAGCACCCTGCCGGCCAACGCCACCGATGCCAGCGCCGTCAGCTACAGCGTGACCAACAGCGGTGGGGCCGATGCCGAGATCGAAGGGTGGGCCGAGCGTGGCTTCTTCCTTGACCCGGGCACGGGCAGCGGCACCTTCACCCTAACGGCCACCCTGCCCAGCGGCGTGTCGGCCTCGCGCACCTATCATGTGCAGTCGGCTCCGCCTTTCGGCAAGTACGTGGCCAACACCTACGAGGCATCTACCAACTTCCCCCTGTTGCAGTTCGGGCTCGAAATGGCCGACGACTGGACTGTGGTGGACGACAAGGTGACGGTCAACTACACGCACGCCAACGGAACCACCAAAACGGAACAGTACAAGTTCAGCCAGTTGAAGCGCCATAAGACCGACTGGCAGAACAGTTATCTCTATGACCTGCCCTTCGGATTCACCGATGAACTGCCCAACGCTACTACCGACGAGGAGATAGGGCAGACCATCCTCACGGCACAGATTCTCCTGCCTATGCGGAACGAGCAGGGCCAGACGGCCACCGTAGAGGCCAAGGCCTCGCTGACACCCAGTCTAAGGAAAATCTCGTTTGGCGACTATGCCCACTCGGTAAGCGGATACACGGCCGTAAAGCCCGTCACGCTCAGTTCTGAGGTGATGTATCTGCCCCGCAAGGGATTCACTGTGGGCTATGAGATACCCGAACTGGGGCTGAAGGAGACCTACTCAAACACGAGCGGCGACCCTGTGCCAAAATGGCTCACGCTGCAAGAGAACGGCCACTACGTAACGGCCAACATTACTGTCGCCCCCGACCTAAGCGGCTTCTGGAACGAGGGGGAAGGTAGCCACGGTGCTGATTTGCACCTCTATACCTTGGCACAACGCAGTTACGACCCTGACGAAGTGATGGAACGTTATGAAAGTTTTGTAGCCTATATCTATTATTGTGACCCGGCAGAGCATATTAGATACAAGGTGAACGATGTGTACGAATCGGGCGACCGCGTGTTCGACAACAGGGAACAAATCCAGCAGGTGGCTCAGGCTGGCTACATTGACAACTTGTGGCCATTGGTCGCACAGATGTCAACCGACTTCATGGTGGAAGACAACGCCATGGGCGGTGCTACGGTCACGCTCACGTGTGAGGACAAGGTGATTCAGCAGTTGACGAACTTCAACGGCAAGTTTAACTTCTTTCCGCCTGCTGACGGACGTACATATCACGTGATAGTGGAGTTCCCCGACTACGGCAAGCGATATGACAACACCTTTGTGAATGCTGACCTCAAGAACTTCTATAGCGTGAAGTTTAGCGGATGGAAATGGTCGATGCCTCCATACGAACTGGTCTATACGTGTGGGGGAACGGCTCACAAGGTGGCGGCTGGCGAGAATCGCAATTATCGGGACATCTCGGCTTGCATCTATGCGGACGAGCCGTCTTTCTATCTGAATGTTCCCGAATATGCCCTATTATATGTGGAGAAAGAACGCATGATTCCCATCGTCAACTCCGAATGGATCAAGCCTTTGCGCTTCGACGTGAAGCCTGAGTTGGACTTCAATCGTCGCGGTAGGCAAGCTTCTCCTCAATGGACGAGCAAGAGCGGCTGGGCGTTCTTGCGGTGGGACGAGTTGAACAGCGGTGCCACGCTTGTGGAGGTGGTGGACAGTCAGGGCGAACCCGTGACAGACGCCACGGTGAATTTCGCCTGTGTTGATAATGCGTTGAGCAGACAAGGCGAAGGCGGCACGGTGGATTATGATAACGTGATGGGTGGTTACGCCATCTCTACCGACCCTAACCAGTTTGCCCAACTTATCGAGGTGGTGGCTCCGGGCTATCAGCCCGTGCTCAGCACCATGTATCTGTGGAACTACCCCTACACCAGCGATGAGTGCCGTGGCAAGATGCGCCGCCACACCATCGTGCTCAGACAGAGTGACCAGCGGGTGAACGACATGACGCTGGAGACACTGACGCGCAACGGCAACGTAAAAGACGGGCAGATGAATGCACTGATTGATCGCATCAACCTTCTGACAATGGAAAGGGGCGACTTTGTGGAATACTCGGAGAGTGCTGACTACGAGACGGTGACGAAGAATGTAGAGGATGCCAAGTTTGGCAGCGAGGGCTGGAGTGGCCGAAAATATGCCCACCTGACGGGCGTGATGGCCTGCAGCGACTCTTTCGACGCCAACAGCCTGAGACTGCAAAGTGCCGACGGAGCCCTGCAACTCGCGCCTGCCAGTGTCAAACACATCAGCAAAGCCGACTTCCCCTCCTTCAGCTCCGACCACTGTTTCTTCGACTTCAATCTGGTTGAGCAGCTTGCGCAGGGCGCCACGGCGCGACCCCTGCTGAAGTATGGCAACGAAACACTGGCCGAACTACCCACGTTGCAGAATAATACAATGGATTTGCTGGCTCTCTCGGAGGAAAACAATCTGGAACTTTCGCCGGGAGCGATGGATCTCAAGCAGATAGACGACGATGCCAGCGCGCAGGGCATTGAGATGAAAGACTCGGGCAAGGCGTTCGACAACTTCAACTTCCAAGTGCCTGACGTGCTGCCCTTCACGGTGAACATCGAGCGTCAGGGCGAATACTTCCTTGTTCGCGCCGTCTGCGAGGCCAACTTCCTGCCAGGCGGTCCGCTCACCGACGCCCTCGATGGACTCAACGACCTGCAATACTTCGACGAGCAGTTCCAGGCCTGCATGGACGCCGTGAACTCGGCGCATAAGTTGGACGACGACTTCTTCGACGACATACCGCGCTGGCCCTCGGCCTTTGTAGGTGTGCGCGGCTTTCTCTCAGGCATTGGCCACTACAACCGCGACACGAAGAAGCTCGACATCAATTTCTACGATGGCGGCCTCACGCTGGAGGCGTCGGCTGCGGCATCGGCCAACGTTAGTTTCTTCATCGGCGGCTTCGGCGTGTCGCTCGACGCGAAGATTGCCACCACGATGGCAGTCATCAACCGCGCCGCTGCCCAAGGCAATGTGGGTGCATTGCCCAAGATCGACTTCCAGTTCGATACGCAGTGCCGTATCAAGATGTGTGCATGGGCCTACGGCGGCATCGACATCTGGATAGCGAAGGCCGTGGCCGGCGTGCGCGGCGGTGCCAGCTTCGACGCCCAGACGCGCACCGTCATCCCCACTTGGGGCGGCGAGGTGAAGACGGGCTTCAAGACTTCAGTGCGTGCCGCTATGGAGGCGTACGCCGAAGCCCGCTTCCTGTTCTACAAGAAAAGGAAGAGCTGGACACTCTTCGACGTGGAGAAGACCTATCTCTTCCCCAACAGTTCCGCTAATCCCTTTCATCCGTCGTTTGGCGAAAGCATCTTCTCCTACAGCAAGAAACGCGTGACGTCTGACTACAAGCGGATGAAGCGAAAAGTGATTGCCGACCTCGGTACACCTATTATTAATAATGTGAGCGGCATGGCGCAGCCCACCTACCTCGGGAACGGCTCGGAACTGCTGTTCTACAACCTGAAGACACCCGGCAACTATAATGACGACCGCTTGCAGGTGCTGAGCGGTGGCAGCAAGAGCGACCTTGTTGATACAAGTGTCGATGCGCCGATGTACGACTTCAGTGCAGCACGGGCAAGCGGCATCGATGTGGTGGCCTTTGAACAGGTCAGCGAAACGATAAACAAGAACACGTTGGAAGCACTGGAAGAAAACGACCAGGTCAAGGACATCAGCGAGAAGACGGAGGTGTACGTGGCCGTGCGGAAGGATGGTGGCGCGTGGCAGACAGAACAGGTAGGCACCTACTGGGGCAATGCCTGTGTGATGCCCGCCGTGGCCGCACAGAACGACGGAAAGGCTGTAGCCATCTGGCAGCAGGGCAAGGCGCGTTTCAACACTGAGGGCGACCGCTACATCGACGGCAGCCTGATGCTCTCGCGCTACGACGGTACTTACTGGAGCTACCCCATCGAAATCAAGCGACTGCATCGCCGCAGCGTGCCGGCCGACTATCAGGTGACGATGAAGAACGATAGTGTGCTGGTAATGATGACGCTGAAGCAAGATGTCGATAACGCGGAGAAGCAGGCTCAGCTGATCTATATCAACGTGTCAGCCGATGACAAAGTACGCGAACACTACACCCTCAATGCGGGCGCTAAGCCGCAGATGGTCAACGTGAACGGCGCCAACCTTGTCGGTTACATCAGGACGAACGAGCAGGGACGCGACATCGAGCTGAACACCGTCAACATGAAAGGCGAACCTACTGGCAAGTTGACAGGATTCTTAGGCATGGAGAACCGCACGGTGAACGACTTCCGACTCATCGTTGATAATGAAGCAACCGACCTCAGCGACGTGGCTTTACTTTGGACGCAGAGCGACCAGGAATCGACCGACAACGGCAACGGCACCATCGACGTGAAAATCAAGAACCGCATCTACGCCTCGAAGCTGTGCAGCAACGACGGGCAACTCTACTTCTCGGCTCCCGTGGAGATAGCCACCATGCCCGATGATGTAAGCCTCGTCTCGATGGACGGCTACTTAGCCGGACTCGACATGAAGGTGGCCTACTGCGTGAGCGACGAGAACGACGGCTCGGCCGTCATGGAGACGCCTGTGGCCTTCACCAACGCTATCGACCACAAGATCAACTACAACCCCTACGACGTTAGCAATGAACAGCAGGTGCCCGTCACCATTACCGTGGTGAACA
The DNA here is from genome assembly GCA_946644025.1 of uncultured Prevotellaceae bacterium. Next base: position 7,744 of record CAMPCG010000125.1, read on the forward strand.
ACGGCTTTGAGCCCATCAGGAGCATCGACGTGACGATGAACGGCGAGGCCACCACCCACGAAGTGATGGTCATGCCGCAGGAGAGCACCGAACTGGCGGCGAACTACGCCATCAGCGACGGCTTCGACGGCTCCATCAGCTACAACGTGACGGCCAACTTCACGCCTGCCAACAGCAATGCGCTGAAGGCCCGCCGCAAACCCCTGGCCGCAAGACCGCGCCGC
>CAMPCG010000126.1 GCA_946644025.1 uncultured Prevotellaceae bacterium
GAGCTTCAACGGCAAGGCCAAGGAGCGCTACGAGAACTACAAGCAGCAGCCGCTGCAGATGAAGTTCCCCCGCGGCTTCCAGGGCAAGCTGTCCCAATACGGCCTCAGCGCCCACCCCGCCGCCTCCTCCGCCGGTAAGCCCAAGGCAGCCATCATCCGCGAGAAGGGCACCAACGGTGAGCGCGAGATGGCCTGGAGCCTCTATCTGGCAGGGTTTGACGTGAAGGACGTGATGATGACCGACCTCATCACCGGCCGCGAGACCCTCGACGAGGTTCAGATGATTGTGTTCTGCGGCGGCTTCTCCAACAGCGACGTGCTCGGCTCCGCCAAGGGCTGGGCCGGCGCCTTCCTCTACAACCCCAAGGCCAAGGAGGCCCTCGACCGCTTCTACGCCCGCCCCGACACCCTCTCGCTGGGCATCTGCAACGGCTGCCAGCTGATGGTGGAGCTGGGGCTGATTGACAATCGCAAATCTCCCACCCCTCACCCCTCAACCCTCACCCCCAAGATGCTCCACAACGACAGCCACAAGTTCGAGAGCGGATTCATCACCCTGCAGATTCCCAAGAACGACAGTGTGATGTTCGGCTCACTGAGCGGCTCGAAGCTCGGCATCTGGGTGGCCCACGGCGAAGGCAAGTTCTCGCTGCCCGGTGGTGAAGAGAAATACAACATCGTGGCTAAGTACAACTACCACGGCTACCCCGCCAACCCGAACGGCTCTGACTACGACGTGGCCGGCATCTGCTCTGCCGACGGCCGCCACCTGGCCATGATGCCCCACCTGGAAAGGGCCATCTATCCCTGGCAGTGCGGCTGGTATCTGCGTGGCCGTCGGCGTGACGAGGTGACGCCCTGGCTGGAAGCATTCGTGAACGCGAGGAAGTGGGTGGAGGCCCATCAGCAATAATGAACATCTACGCAAAGAGCTTCGCCACCTTCTTCAAGATTGGGCTCTTCACCTTCGGGGGCGGCTACGCCATGATTCCGCTCATCGAGTCGGAGGTGGTGGAGAAGCACCGCTGGGTGACGAAGGAAGAGTTTGCCGACCTCATTGCCATTGCACAGAGCTGTCCCGGCGTCTTCGCCATCAACACCAGCGTGTTTATAGGCTACAAGCTGCGCAAGGTGCGCGGTGCCGTGAGCTGTGCGCTGGGCACTGCCCTACCCTCGTTCCTCGTCATCCTACTCATCGCCATCTTTTTCCACCAGTTTGAGGACAATCCCGTGGTGGCCGCCATGTTCCGGGGCATACGCCCTGCCGTGGTGGCCCTCATTGCCGTCCCCACGGTGAAGATGGCCAGCCAGGCGAAGCTCAACCGCTACACCGTATGGATTCCCATCGTCTCTGCCCTGCTCATCTGGCTGCTCGGCGTGTCGCCCATCTGGATTATCTTTGTGGCCGCAGTAGGAGGATACATCTGGGGAAAGACACGACGACATGACGATATTTCGATATAACGAGATAACGATATAACGACATTTCGATATAACGACACTTCGATATAACGATATAACGATATAACGAGATAACGAGACTTCGACATAACGACACAACGATGCTCTACTTAGACCTTTTCTGCACGTTCTTCGTCATTGGCCTGTTTGGTTTCGGTGGCGGCTACGGCATGTTGTCGCTCATTCAGACGAAGGTGGTCCCCGTATGGATGACGACGGCCCAGTTCACCGACATCGTGGCCATCTCGCAGATGACGCCCGGCCCCATAGGCATCAACTCTGCCACCTACTGCGGCTACATGGCGTGCCACAACGCCGGCATGAGCCAGGCTGCCTCCGTGCTCGGCTCCGCCATTGCCACGTTCGCCCTGGTGCTGCCGTCGCTGGTGCTGATGATTATCATCAGCCGCCTGTTCATGAAGTACATGAAGACGCGCGCCGTGACCAGCATCTTCACCGGCCTGCGCCCCGCCGTAGTGGGCCTTCTGGCCGCTGCCACGCTGCTGCTTTGCAACCGCGAGAACTTCTCCACGCCGACAGAGAATCCGTGGCAGTTCTGGATTAGCGTGTTCCTCTTCGTCGCCACATACATAGGTACTAAGGTCTACAGGATAAACCCCATAAAGATGATTGCCATGAGTGCCGTGGCCGGACTGGTGCTGCTGTACTGAAAAAGGTGAAAAAGTGAAAAACTATGAATCGTCTCCTCCTTTTGCTTGTCGTCTGTGCAGCGACCTTGTCGCTGCCCTGCTTAGCCACCTCCGTCCAGGGCGACTCCACCGCAGTGAAGCCTAAGAAGGAACGCAAGGTTGAGCTCTACGGCAGTGTCTACGACTCGTTCACCAAGGTGCCCCTGAAGGCCCATGTCACGCTGATGCACGCCGAGGACTCGGCCGTGGTGGACACCGCCACCTGCTGGAACTGGGGCCGCGAGAGCTACTACGAGATGAAGATTCCCGCCCGGCAGGGCAGCTATATAATAAAAGGTACGTGCGAGGGCTACGACGATGCGTGCCAGACCTACACCCTGCGCCACCTGGCACGCAACAACCGCTTCGAGCTGCCGCGACTGCTGCTCAAGAAGAAAGCCGACATCTGGCGCGAGGACTCGCTCGGCGGAGTCGTAGTCACGGGCACGAGGGTGAAGTTCGCCTACCGCGGCGACACGCTCGTCTACAACGCCTCGGCATTCAACCTGCCAGAAGGCTCCATGCTCGACGGTCTCATACGACAGATGCCCGGCGCAGAGCTGAAGGACAACGGCGACATCTACATCAACGGGCGAAAGGTGGACTACCTAACGCTCAACGGCAAGGACTTCTTCAAGGGCCAGAACAAGACGATGCTCGACAACCTGCCCTACTTCACCGTGCGCGAACTGAAGGTCTACGACAAGTCGACGAAGCAGAGCCAGCTGCTGGGCCACGACGTGGAGAAGAAGGACTACGTGATGGACGTGCAGCTGAAGCGAGAGTACAACCGCGGCTTCATGGCCAACGCAGAGGCCGGACGAGGCACCGAGGACCGCTACATGGGCCGGCTCTTCGGCCTCTACTACGACGACAACACGCGGCTGTCGCTCTTCGGCAACGTGAACAATGTGAACGAGACGCGACGGCCGGGCAGCAACGGAGAGTGGAGCCCGGCGGAGATGCCCGTGGGACTGCGCACTACGAAGATGGCGGGCATGAACCTGAACACCGAGGACAGCAACAAGCGATGGGAGGAGACATTCGACGCCAACGTCACCTGGAGCGACGCGGAGAACGAGACACGCTCCGCCTCGGAGACCTTCGCCACCGTGGGAAGCATCTTCCGCGGCTCTCATTCGCAAAGCCGGCAGAAGGACTTCCGACTTCATGCCAATAACCACTTCCAGATGGAGAAGCCCTTCATACTCTGGAGCACCGTGGGCCTGGACTACAGCGACGGCGACCGCCACAGCAGCAGCCAGGACTCCACCTACCGCGACGCCCTCATCAACCGCACACTGAACAGCGGCCTGAACACCTACCGCACGCTCACACTGAAAGCCAGCGTGGGGCTGAGCAAGAAGTTCGAGTGGGGCGACTACGTCACACTCTCGCTCAACGGCAACTACAGCCGCAGCAAGCCTGCCGAGGGATTCAGCCTCAACGACACGCACTACTACGCACAGGGAGCCGACAGCCTGGACCGCCGGCACTTCTACACCGACGGACCCAAGCGGTCGTATGACTACAGGGCACGCCTGGGCTACACCTTCCAGCTGCCGGGGCAGTGGTACGTCAGCGCCTCAGCCGACTACCATCAGGCCATGGCCGACAACCAGGACATGCGATACCGACTGGACCGCCTAGCGCTCTATTACAATCATCAGTCCTCAGTCTCCAGTCCTCAGTCTCCAGTCTCCAATCCTCAATCTTCAATCCTCAATCCTCAATCTTCAATCTCCTCCGCGCGTCCCCTGGACTGGCTCCCCTCCACACGCGAGGCCCTGGCCAGCGTCATCGACGACAACAGCAGCACCGAGTTCCACTTCGAGCGCAACTACGGCGGTTCCATAAACCTGCAACACACCACCGACAACAGCTATTTCGCCATAGATCTGCCCGTCGAGGCCACCCGCGAGCGGCTGCACCTGTGGGAGACATACATCGACACCCTGGCCCGTCGCAGCTACACCACCTTCTCGCCCGGCGTGTCCTATTTCCGCTGGAACATAAAGAGCGGTTTGCAGCAGGCCACATACAGAATGAACCGCCAGCAGCCCTCGCTTTCCAGCCTCATGCCCACCGGCGAAGATGCCAATCCCCTGGCCACAAGACTTAACAACCCCGGACTGAAGGCCAGCACCACCCACAATGCAAGCCTCGCATTCGTGTTCAACAATGACAGCACGCGCCGTTTCGCCAGCATCTGGACCTCGGCGTCCATAGTGCAGAACGCCTGGGGCACACGCACTTTCTACGTACCCGAGACAGGCGGATATATCTTCCAGCAGGACAACATCAACGGCAACTGGAACAGCAGCCTCGGAGCCAGCTACCAGCGGCCTCTCGACCCCAAGAAACGTCTCACCCTGACCCAGCGCAACGACGTGGCCTACAACCACTCCGTAGACTTCAACGTGCTGTATGTCACGGTAGACCCCCAGTCGCTCGGCTCAGAGTTCACAGGAACCCCGGAAACCCCAGTTGTCCCAGGAGCCACAGCCTCCCCAGCCCTCTCCTCCCAGCCCGAGAAGAGCACCGTCCACAACCTCACCCTCTCTGAGAGCCTCAAGCTGGAGTATCAGAAGGACAAGCTCACCGCCAGCGTAAGCGCCCACCTGGACTACCGACTGGCCAGCAGCCGCCGCGAGAGCTTCCAGCGCATCAACGCTTTCGACTTCGACTACGGCATGACCTTCAACTACACCATACCACTCGTCAAGCTTGACCTTGCCACCGACCTACGCATGTACTCCCGGCGCGGCTACTACAGCTCGATGATGAACGACAACCACCTGGTGTGGAACGCACAGCTATCGCGCACCTTCCTCAAGGGCCGCATGACCGCCCGCCTACAGGCCTTCGACCTGCTACACCAGCTCTCAAACACGCAGTACACCGTCAACGCACAGGGCCGCACAGAGACCTGGCAGCAGTGCATACCGCGCTACGTGATGCTCTCGCTGGCCTACAAACTGACACAGAAACCGAAACGGTAAATCAATATACTCAACAACAAAAACTAATTGCCGCTATGAAAAAGCTACTGATTCTGATGTTTGCGGCGACCCTTTCGCTGCCCGTTCTCCACGCTCAGCCCGACGGCCGCCAGCGCCGTCAGCACCCTCGCCGCATGGCCTATCAGGTGGACACCCTCATGGTTCACGACCCCGTGATGGCATTCGAAAACGGCACCTACTACCTGCTCTCCACCGGCATGGGCCTGCAGTGGGCCACGTCGAAAGACCGCCAGTCGTGGATTATACAGCCCACGCCCTTCATAGAGCAACTGCCGGAATGGACGCGCGACAGCGTGCCCGGATTCCGCAACCACGTATGGGCCCCCGACGTCATTCGCTGGAACGACCGCTGGTGGCTGGCCTACAGCTGCTCCACCTTCGGCAAGAACACCTCGGCCATTGGCCTGATGAGCAGCGACCGCCTTAACGGACAGTGGCGCGACGAGGGCTGCCTCGTGGCGTCGAAAGAGGGCCGCGACCAGTGGAACGCCATCGACCCCGCCTTCGTCATCGACGACAACAACAAGCTGTGGGTCTCCTGGGGCTCGTTCTGGGACGGCATACAGCTGGCAAGAGTTAGGAGTGAGGAGTTAGGAGTTAGGAGTTCTGAAAGCGCAGCAACTCCTAACTCCTCACTCCTCACTCCTAACTCCTCACTCCTAACTCCTCACTCAAAGACCATCGCCCGCCGCTTCCGCAAGGGCGACCCCAACGCACCTGAGAACCCCACGTCGCAGTTTGCAGGGCGTAACGCCATCGAGGCTCCCTTCATCCTGAAGCACGGCGGCTGGTACTACCTCTTCGTGTCGTGGGACTACTGCTGCCGCGGCGCCAAGAGCAACTACCGCGTGGCCGTGGGCCGCTCGAAGACCGTCGACGGCCCCTACGTCGACCGCGAGGGCAAGCCCATGACCGAGGGCGGCGGCACGCTCTTCCTCGAGGGCGACAAGAAGGAGTTTGAGGCCGCAGGCCACTGCGCCGCCTACGACCTTCCCACCGGGGAGACCGTGTTCGTATGCCACGGCTACGCCACACGACTCAACGGCGCCAGCATCCTCATACAAAGAAACGTGAAATGGACCGCCGACGGATGGCCAGAGCTGGAGACGCAGCGCTAAATGATAAATGACAAATGAGAAAGCGCGTTTCTCATTTGTCATTTATCATTTAGCGAAGCGTCTCCCCCTCCACGCTGCGCCCGTCGAGCGTGTGCAGGCGGAAGCGGCAGTTCCACTCACGGGGCCAGGCGGGGAAGAGAAGCGGCTGGCCGTCGGGCGACTCCTGGAGCAGCATCTCCTGCAGGCCAATCATGCCCGCACCGCCACGGTTGTGGTCGGGAGCCCAGTCGAAGCCGGGGTCGTAGAAGGCGGTAAAACGGTAAGGCCCGTTGGAGAGTTTCGCCAAGTTCAGGCGGCGGGCCTCGTCGGTCAAGCCCAGACAGGCGGCCCAGATGTTGTCCTGTTTCCAGCCCTTCACGCTGCGCATGGCCACGGCGTGAGGGTCCTTCAGGTAGGTGTTGCGGGCCGTCTCGAGCCCGGGACGTCCGAGACCGTAGATGCGCCAGGGCCACACGGGGTAGAGCTGCGGCGTCTCCGTGTTCTGTATGCGTGCCCATGCCACGGCGGGCGCTATGCAGGTGTCGCCGTCGATGACGCGCAAGGGGATGTCGGGAATCAACTGTGAACAGCTGTCCAGGCGCTGACTTATCACCTTCAAGGCGGCAATGGTGCTCGACGGGTTGTAGGCCATCTTGTAGGTCTCGCAGGCCGAGCCGGGATAGATAACGAGGTGGCCCTGCTCGTCAAGGCCCTTAGCGCCCAGGCGGCGGGCCTGCCACTGATAGTGCTCGATGAAGAAGCGGAGCACCTCAGAAGCAAGACTATACACTCCTCTCTCCCCTTGGAGAGGGGTTGGGGGTGAGGCTTCCATCAAGGCAAACTCCAGGGCCGTGTCCCACTGATACTCCAGCCAGGCGTTGCGCTCCACGCCGGGGTCGGTGCCCTCGGGGTGCTTGCCATACTCGGCGGGGTTGGGCAGACCGAAGTTCTCCGTCTGCTCGGTGAACGACGCTCCGCCGTGGCCCCAGTAGTGGCGGGTGCGGGCCATGGCGTTGGGCAGCATACGCCGATAAGTGCCTGTCTGAGCCTCCATCATGTCGCGGTCGCCGCTCTTCAGCAACGGCCAGTAGACCAGCCGCTGGTTCTGGGCCGTCATCGTGCCCCCACCCCACCGGCGGTAGTCGGGGGTGAACGCCAGCGTGGAGTCTACATAGACGGGGTCGAAGGTGAAGAGGCCGCCGTTGAACTTCGTCGGCCACTGCCCGTAGGCGTTGCAGGCCAGCATATAGCGCATCAGCTCGTAGTTGCGCAGCATCGTCTGCAAGCTGTCGTCGGGCGTGTCGCTCACTATCCAGCTGCGCTGCCACAAGTCGTGCCACCAGCGCGCACTGCGCTTTTTTGAGAGGTGGGGGGAGAGGGGTGAGAGGTGGGAAGTTACCTTACCGGCAGTGAGGGCAATGGTGACGACGGAGTGCCTGAGCTTGTCACACTGGAAGTTCCACGCCCGGTAGTCGGTCGAGGCATAGCGCCCGTCGGTAGTGCCGGTGAAGCGGAAGCCGGGGGCGTGCATCTCGCCCTGCATGAGCAGGCCGCCGATGGGGTTGTAGAGCGAGTCCTTGATGGCATCGAGCTGCTCCAGGGCGACGGTGAAGTCGAAGACGGTCTCGGCGCGGTTCCTGTGGCTGAACGTCAGGCGGTCGCCCTGCGCGGCGATGCTGTCGGCCAAGGTGG
>CAMPCG010000127.1 GCA_946644025.1 uncultured Prevotellaceae bacterium
TCCCCTTCGAGATTACGGTGAAGCGCCCGGCACAGAAGGTCAAGGGTCCCGCTCAGGTGACCATCAAGAAGAAGACCGTCACCGCCGACACGCCAAAGCCGAAACCCGTCACACCCAAGAAGCCCATCAAACTGCTCTGACACCTATGGCCGACAACAACCTGAAAATCATGCTCACCGGCATCACCGACGTGGGGCACCACCGTGAGGTCAACGAGGACGGCTTTGCGCTGTGTCTCGACGCGGCTAACCCCGACTGGACGCTGACGCAGACCGAACGCCCCGCCACGCTGCCCGACAGCGGCTCGGTCATCATCGTGGCCGACGGTATGGGCGGCGCTGCTGCCGGCGAAGTGGCGTCAGCCATTGCCATCGAGACCGTAGAGCAGCTGTTCGACTACACGACCGAGATGCCCGACGACATGCTTACCGACGCTATACGCCGGGCCGACGAGGCCATTAACCACCACGTAGACACCGCGCCGGAGACCACCGGCATGGGAACGACCATCGTGGTGGCCTGGCTGCGCGACGACCAGGCCACCGTGGCATGGTGCGGCGACAGCCGCTGCTACCGCTACCGCCCGGGCGAAGGACTCATGCGCGTCAGCCACGACCACTCCTACGTGCAAGACCTCGTCGACATGGGCCAAATTACCGAGGACGAAGCCCTGACGCACCCCGAAAGCAACATCATTACCCGCTGTCTGGGCGACACGGGGACGGAGCCCGAACCGGAAGTCACACGCATCGACCTCCAGACCGACGACCTGCTGCTCATCTGCAGCGACGGCCTCTGCGGCTACTGCGCCGACAGCGCCATCGAGGACGTCCTCAACCGCTATCACGACGATCCCGCCGTCTGCCAGGAAGCGCTGTTGCAAATGGCTCTCGACGCCGGCGGCTACGACAACATCACCATTGCGCTGGCTGCCATGGTCGACTCCCCCGCTCAGCCTTCTGGTTTTACACGATGGCTGAAGCGGCTGTTCTGACGGCGCTAGCCGCTCCCCTCCCTTCAAGGGGGAGGGGTTGGGGGTGGGGTCTGTAATTAACCCACATGAATTCTTTTGAGCCCAATCAAACAGAAAAAACGACCTAAAAAAATGGAGAAGCATAACGATATGAGCCGCCGCGAGTTCCTGCGCCGCCTGGGCTTGGGCACCGGCTCGGCCATGGCTCTCATGGCTATGGAGCCACTGGGCGTGCTGGCCCGCGAGCAAGAAGACCCCGTGACCCCCAAGATGACCTACCGCGTGCAGCACGGCTCGGGCGAGCCCGTCTCGCTGCTGGGCTTCGGCATGATGCGACTACCCGATGACCAGGACGAGGTGAACCGTCTGGTGGACTACGCCATAGAGCACGGCGTGAACTACTTTGACACGGCGCCGATGTACATGGGTGGACGGTCGGAGGTGCTGACGGGCAACGCCCTGGCACGCCACGCGCGCGAAAAATTCTTCGTGGCAACGAAGATGTCGAACCAGAACCAGCGCTTCTGGGCCTTCGACGACTCCAAGCGCATGTACGAGCAGTCGTTCGAGCGCTTGCAGGTGGACTATCTGGACTACTACCTGCTGCACAGCATCGGCGGCGGCATGGATACACTGAAAGGGCGTTTCCTCGAAAACGGCATCCTAGACTTCCTGCTGAAGGAGCGCGAGGCAGGGCGCATACGCCACCTGGGATTCTCGTACCACGGCGACGTGCGCGACTTCGACTGGCTGCTCGACCGGCAGGAGGAGTATCACTGGGACTTCTGCCAGATACAGATGAACTTCCTGGACTGGCGACACGCCTCGCTGCGAGGCGGGCGGCGCACCGATGCCGACGCGGAGTACCTCTATAACAAGTGTGCGAAGGCCGGCGTGCAGTGTGTCATCATGGAGCCGTTGCGCGGCGGTGCCTTCGGCCGCATGGCGCAGGAACTCACCGACCAGCTGCTGGCCGTGCATCCCGACGACAGCACCGCCCGCTGGGCGTTCCGCTGGGTGGGCTCCTACCCCAACATCCTCACCGTGCTGAGCGGCATGAACCGCATGGAGCACCTGGAGGAGAACGTCGCCACCTTCTCCCCACTCGACCCCTGCACCGAGCAGGAGAACAAGCTGTTGGCACAGATAGCCGACCAGATGTCGGGCTACCCCACCATTCCCTGCACCACCTGCGAGTACTGCATGCCCTGTCCCTACGGCGTGAACATTCCCGCCAACTTCGCCTACTACAACGAGGCCGTCAACAGCCACCTGCTGCCCTTGCCCGAGCGCACCGCTGCCGACTACGGCGAGCGCCGCCAGCTGCTGCTCGACGGCTACCGGAAGGCGCTGCCCGACGAGAATGCCTGGGCCAAGCGTTGCCAGGTCTGCGAGGTATGTCTGTCGAAGTGTCCGCAGCAGATTCGCATTCCCAACCAAATGGCGCGCATCGTAGAGACGCTGAGGTAAGACGCTCCTCGATGATCTGACTGACAAGCATGAAAAAGACACCATCCGTGAAAATACTGACAACATGAAAAAGACACTATTTGTTACCACGCTGCTCACCCTTGCCACCCTTCTGGGACAGGCACAAGTGCAACCCGGCAGTGCACTGCTCGGCTCATGGACGGGTAAGCTCAACGCCATGGGCCAGAAGCTGACGCTGGTGCTGCACCTGCAGCAAGCCGGCGACTCCGTGAAGGCCACGCTCGACAGCCCCGACCAGAGTGCCAAGGGCATACCCTGCACGGCGGAGTACCTGACCGACGACTCCGTGGCGGTGAAGGTCGACATGATCTACGCCACCTACCGCGCACGCTTGAAGGACGGCAAACTCGACGGCACGTTCACGCAGATGGGCATGCCGTTCCCCCTGGTCATGGACAAAGGCGAAGAGGAGCTTCGTCGACCGCAGACCCCTGCGCCACCCTATCCTTACCGGACGGAGGAGGTGACCTTCCGCAACACGACAGACAGCGCCACCCTCGCCGGCACGCTGACCTATCCGCAAGGCTACGAGGCGATGAAACCCGGCAAGGTGCCCGTGGTGCTGCTGGTCACTGGCAGCGGGCAGCAGAACCGCGACGAGGAGATCTTCGACCACAAGCCGTTCCTCGTCATGGCCGACTATCTGGCCCGTCACGGCATTGCATCACTACGCTATGACGACCGCGCCACCGGCGCATCCGTGGGAGGAGAAGTGAAGCATGCCACCACCGCCGACTTCATGCGCGATGCCGCTGCCGGCATTGACTATCTGCGCTCGCTGAAGGCTTTCGGCAAGGTGGGATGCCTCGGTCACAGCGAAGGCGGCACCATCGCCTTCATGCTTGCTGCTCAGCAGCTGGCCGACTTCATCGTGTCCATGGCCGGGCCAGGCGTCAAGGGCGACACCCTGCTCGTCATGCAAGCCAACAGCATCCTGCAGCGCTCGGGCATGCCCGCCCTGCAGACCGTTGAGCAATACCGCCGGCAGCCCGCCATCCAACAGTCGCCCTGGCTGCGCTGGTTCATCGACTACGACCCGTCGCACGACATCAGTCAGGCGCGCTGCCCCGTCTTCGCCCTCAACGGTTCGCTCGACTGCCAAGTCATCGCCTCGCAGAACCTCACGGCCATACAACGCCTGCTGCCGAAGCAGAAGAAAAGTCTCGTCAGGGAGTACCCGTCGCTCAACCATCTCTTCCAGCACGCCACGACGGGCCTGCCCACCGAATACCGGCAGATAGAGGAAACCATTTCGCCCGACGTGCTGAGCGACATTGCCAACTGGATTAACACCCTGAAATGATGACTCTGAAAAAGTGGCTCTTTACCGGCACCACCCACTGTCTGCTGACCGTTGCCGCCATCGCCCTCTGTCTGCTCATTGTTGCCTGCAGGCAGCGGCCAGCGCTGGAAGAGCAGAACTCCGTCTACTACTGGCGCACGGAGTGGCGTCTGGACAGCACTGAGCACGCCTTCTTGCAGAAGTACGACATCAAGAGGGTCTACTGCCGCTACTTCGACGTCGTCATGCGCGGCGGCAAGCCCATGCCCAACGCCACCATCAGCTTTCCCAGCACCCCGCCCGAGGGCCTCGAGCTCGTCCCCACCGTCTATATCACTGAGGACTGCATGCGCGCCGGTCTCGTGTGCGACGGTACTACCGCCGCCCCCGCGGAGCTGAGCACCGACGGACGCCAGCTCGCCACAAAGCTGGTCGAGCGCATCGTGCAGATGAACGAGACCAACGACATCAGCGGCGTGCGTGAGATACAGATTGACTGCGACTACCCCCTGAACAGCCGCCACACCTACTACGCCTTCCTCGACGCCGTGCGCCAGGAGGCTAAGGCCCACGGCCTGCGCCTCTCCACCACCATCCGCCTGCACCAGCTCTCCATGCCGGTGCCGCCCGCCGACTACGGCGTGCTGATGATCTACAACACCGGCGACCCGCGTAACTTCGAGCAGCGCAACCCCATCCTCGACATACGCGACGTGGCGCCCTATCTGCGCTACCTGGCCGACTACCCCCTGCCCTTGGCCGCCGCCTACCCCGTCTACTACTGGCAGCGCACCATCCACGGCGTCAGCGTGGAGCACACCGTCAGTGCCGACGAGATTCTCAACGTGAAGCAGGCCGTGGAGAAGCGGCGTCCCGACCTGAGCCGCACCATTCTCGTGTATCATTTAGACAAAGACAATATCAACCGTTATCCACCTGAAACCTATGAAGCGATTTATCATCATTAGCCTTCTTGCTGCCATAGCCGCAAGGGGCATGGCCTGTATCTGGATGGCAACAGACAACTACTACCTCTTCTGCTTCGACCAGCAAGAGGATTTCAGCTTTCGGGCCGACGAGATTACCCGCGAAAACTGGAAAGCCTATCTCGGCATGTCGGGCGACGACTACTTCTACTTCGATGCCGACGAAATCATCAGCAAGGCTAAGTCGAAGAACGACGAGCTGATGGTCAGCTACGTCGAGAACCTGCAGAAATACCTCGACTGCGCCAGAGACGTCGACGAAGAGACCTGGAACTACCCCTCCAAGGAGGAGCTCGCCGACCGCGCCCTGCAGCTCAACAGCGTGCGCACCTATGCCCTCAGCAAGGTGAAGTCGCGCCTGCGCAGCCAGCATGCCCTGCTCTACATGCGCTGTAACATGCTGCTGGGCCGCCACCAGGAGAACGTCGACTTCTGGGAACAGACGGCAAAGGACTTCATCGAGACGGTCTACAAGGACATGATGGAGAACATCTACGCCGGCGCACTGCTGAAGTGCGGGCGTGACCACGAGGCCGGACAAATCTTCGCTCGTCAGGGCGACTACAGCAGCCTCATGACGCAGTACTACACCAAGCGCTCCTGCCAGGCCATCCGACAGGAGTACCAGCGCGACCCTAACTCCGCCGTGCTCCCATTCCTCCTGCAGGACTTTGTGAACAACGCCCAGGAGGCCTGCGACGGCAGCTACGACGGCAAGCTCTTCATCCGCGACATTCAGCAGGCTGAAGCCCGCCAGATGATGGCCCTCTGCCAGCAGGCTGCCACCGAGGGCAAGAGCCGCCAGCCCATTCTCTGGAAGAGCGCCAAGGCCTGGCTGGAGTACATGTTCGGCGACAAGCAGCAGGCCCTCAGCGACATCAAGGAGACCGCCACCCTCGACGGCACCGACGGCATGAAGAACGTCGCACGCGTGCTGCGCCTCTACATCACCGGAGCCATGACGCCCGTGAACATTGCCTGGGAGAACTACGTCGCCGACGAGCTGCGCTGGCTGCAGAGCATGAAGGACAGCGACGACTACTACGGCCGCGCCTTCGAGCGCATCACCCACCAGATGGCCTGCGACAAACTGCAGAAGGCCGGCCGACAGACATCGGCCAACAAGATGAAGGCTCTGACGGACGCCAGCGCCTATGAACTCTATCTCGACACGGCCAGCGTAGACGACGCCCTCGCCGCGCTGAACTACTTCAAGGGCCCCATGCGCTCGCCCATCGACAAGTTCCTCAAGGAGAACGCCGAAGAATTGAACCCCATGGCTGTCAACGACCTCATTGCCACGAAGTACCTGCGACTCAGCCAGTGGCAGCAGGCCATAGAGTGGCTGCTGAAGGTGCCAACGTCGTACTACGCCGACAAGGGCTATGCGCCCTACGCCGCACTGCGACGCTGGAGCGTGGAGCCCTGGGTCAAGCGCCAGTGGCTGCGCGAAGACCAGACGTGGGGCGAAGGCCGCGCCGTGCTCAAGCAGAACCCGAAGCTGGTCTTTGCGCGCGAAATGCAGCAGATGGAGGCCGAGAGCCACGTGCTCTCAGGACAGGCTCTCTGCCAGCGCTACTACGACCTCGCCGTGCGCTATGCTCAGGCCCACATCACCGGCGACTGCTGGTTCCTGCTACACGACTTCAAGAGTGCCTACGATGAAGACGAGAAGTCGGACTTCGCCCAGAAGGCCGTCGACCTGCTGCGCAAGGCCGGACGCACCACCAACCGCCAGCTCAAGGAGAAGGTGCTCTTCGCCCGCGTCTACTACTACCTGAACCCCGACTGCTGGTACGAGGCCCACTGGGACAGCAACATCTCCGACTACGTCAGGACGCCCAACCTGAGCAGCATGCAATACAACGCCTTTGCTGCCCTGGCCGACTTCGAGAAGTCGAACCCTGACGGCACGCCCGTCTACATCTCACGCTGCGACGAGTACATCCAGTTCCGCAAGTTCTACAAGTGACGGCTTGCAAATGCCGACGGCGTAAATAGCCATAGAACAACTGACAGGAGGGCGTGTCAAAAAGACATATACGCTAACGCGTGCTTTAAGAAAACCTCAAAAAACAAGAAAAAACAAGAAAAAACCACGTGGTTTTTTCTTGTTTTTTCTTGTTTTAATTTGTTTTAATTTGTTTTATGAAGACGCGTAGCGTTTTTTGACACACCCTCTTGTCTTAATACAAATTCGTTTAATTCGTTGTTTACTTCAGCACGACCTTGCCGCCGTCGACCACATAGACGCCCTTACGCAGCTGACCGTTCATCTTGCGGCCGTTCAGGTCGTAGTAGGTCTCGCTGCCCGAGAATGTCTTCTCCACGCCCATGATGGCCGTCACCTCAGCAAAGCTGGCGGCATGCTGAATCTGCAGCTCGTTGGCTGTGCCCGACTGCTCGTCCCAAGTGAAACCGCAACGCGTGGGCAGGAACGTCTTGTCGGCCTCGGTGCGCACCAGCACGCTTTCCAGCGGCGTCACACCCTGCTGGGCGGGAATGCCGTAGCGGCCGTCCTTCTGGATGGACTCCCAACTGCTGCCGAAGGTCACCTGGTTGCCCTCGCTGTCACTCAGGCGGATAGACTTCAGCTCGGCGTTGATGCCCATCGTCTCGGTGTTGCGCACACGCAGATACTGTGCTGTGGGCGAGTACACCAGGTAGGGCATGCCGGCCTGGATGCCGTCGGCTGTGCAGTCAACAAAGTAGAGGTTCACCACGCTGCCCTCCTGCTTGATGCCTGCCAGGCGCTCCACGCGCAGACCCTTGGCAGCTGCGGCTACCTGGTCAGCTGTCAGCGACATAGGCAGACAGAGGGTGTTATAGCCGGCAAAGAAGTAGCGGTTCAGCTGCACCGTCTGCTCCTGGCTCTGCAGCTGCTCAACGTTCAGCTTGGCACTGCTGGCATAGACGTTCTTCACTTTCGTCTGGGCGAATGACTGTGTGCTCATAGCGCAAAGGGCTATCAGAGCGAGTAATGAGTGTTTCATAAGCTTATTCCTTTTTGAGTTGATAATTGTTAGTGCTAATCCTTTTTGAGTTGCCAATTGTAGGTTGTTACCTTTTCAGTTTGCAAATATCGGCATTTTTTCTGAAACCACCAAATTTTTACGCATCTTTTTCACGGTTAAAGGCCTTGGAGGCTCTCTCCGGCTCTCAGCATCATGGCGTTCAACCGAGCACGATGACGCACAGTTAACTATGAAACTTTTCTCTGAGAAAAAA
>CAMPCG010000128.1 GCA_946644025.1 uncultured Prevotellaceae bacterium
TGGGCAGCGACGTCAAGCAGCCCTACCTGCCTGTGTTCTGGAACACGTCGTGGTTCAAGATGCGCCCGCCCCACACCACCGGCGCCTACATCGACAACCGACACCCCCTCTTCCGTCACGGATTCCCCACCGACAGCTGGGCCAACCTGAACTGGTGGGAACTGCTTAACAAAGCCCAGGTGATGAACCTCATGTATCTGCCGGCCGACTACCAGCCGCCCATTCAGCCCATCGACACGTGGCACGTGAGCCGCAAGCTGGCCATGCTCATCGAGGCCCGCGTGGGGAAGGGCCGCCTCGTGATGACCACCATGGACATCAGCACCGACCTGGCCCACCGCCACGTGGCACGCCAGATGCGCAAGGCCATACTCAGCTACATGCAGAGCGACGACTTCCAGCCAAGCCTCACCCTCACCGAGCAGGACGTGCGCAACTTCTACGAGAAGCAGGCACCCCCCGTGAGAATGTTCACCAACGACTCGCCCGACGAACTGAAGCCAAAGCTCACCAACTGACGACCGAGACCCGATAAAGCCGCCGTCCGAACTGCTCGTACAGAGCGGTTCGGACGGCGGTTGTTTACTCCTCTACCACGTTGGGGAAGTCTTTCCAGTACTTGCTGGTGTAGTAGGTGTTGAGCATTCCCTTTGGCACGACGAGGGTGGCGGTGCGTGCCTCGAAGGCATCCTCCACGATGGGCGGGTACTTCTTGATGCAGACGATGCGGCTGAGGCTGGAGCAGCCCTTGAAGGCATCCTTGCGCAGACGCTCTACGCTCTTGGGCAGGGTGACGGTCTGCAGGGCGGTGCAGCCCATGAAGGTGCTGTCCTCGACGAAGCGCACGCCCTGGGGGATGGCAAATTCTGTGAGCGACGTGCAGTCGCGGAAGGCCTGGGCGCCAATCTCTTCCATCTTCTCGGGCAGTGCGATGGCTTTGAGGCCTGTGGTGCCGCGGAAGGCCTGCGGGGCGATGTAGCGAATGTCGTCCAGGAGGCGCGTGTTGCGGCATCCGGCCACGAGCATGAGCTTGCCCTTCCAGGTACAGACCACGGCGTTGCAGTCCTCGCGCGAGTCGTAGTGGGTGTTGGCCGTGTCTACGCTGAGTGACGTCAGGGCGGGGCAGTCGGCAAAGGCTCCGTAGTCGATGGTGACGACGCTGCTGGGCACGGTGATGCGCTCCAGCTGCTGGCTGCCGGCGAAAGTGCCGGCGGGGAGCTCTTTGACGCCGAGGAAGTGGCGCAGCTCGTCGAAGTGCTTCAGCGTGCTGCCCTGCAGGGCGGTGCCAAGGCTCTTCACGGCGGCGGCCTCTACGGTGGTCATCTCTGCGGCGTCGGCGGCTATCCAGCCCTGGCTGCGGGCCAGGTCGATGAGCTCGGGGTTGCTCTCTGTGGTGGCGATGACGGCTTCCTCGACGTCAATCTCGTCGGGGTCGTCGGGAGAGCCTACGTAGTCGATGGCGATGAAACAAAGGGCAAACACGGCAAGGGCTGCCAGAATGCCGAGGAGCAGGGGGGACTTGTAAAAGGGGGTGTTTGTTTCCATGATAATTAAAATGAAATGAGGAAGCCCAAGCCCCCCTTCGGCCCCCGAGGGGGCTACTATAGTTTTGCGGGTAGTAAGATGGGGATAGTCTATAGTAGCCCCCTCGGGGGCCGAAGGGGGGCTTTTCGGGCCTCTGTTGTGTTCTTACGCGTTATACTCTTGCCAGCTCTTAATCTTGACGTCGTCGATGGTCATGGCGGTGAAGGCCTCAATGAAGGCCTTTGCCAGGCGGACGTTGGTCATCAGGGGGATGTTGTGGTCGATGGCCCCGCGGCGTATGCGGTAGCCGTTGGTGAGCTCGCGCTTGGTGTGGTTCTTCGGCACGTTGATGATGAGGTCGAACTGGTGGGCGGCAATCATGTCCATGACGTTGTTCTCGCCGTCCTCGTCGGGCCAGCTTACGGGTGTTGCCTCCACGCCGTTGTCGTTGAAGAATCGTGCCGTTCCGTCGGTGGCATAGACCTTGTAGCCCTTCTTGACCAGTTCCTTGGCGGGCTCCAGGAGGCTCACCTTGCCCTTGGCTCCGCCCGACGAGATGAGTATGGCGCGCCCCACCTGCGGCAGCCTGTAGCCGGTGGCGATGAGGGCGTTGAGCAGGGCCTCGTTGAGGTCGTCGCCCAGGCAGCCCACCTCGCCGGTAGAGCTCATGTCCACGCCGAGCACGGGGTCGGCGTTCTGTAGACGGGCGAAGGAGAACTGCGACGCCTTCACGCCGATGCGGTCAATGTCGAACTCCGAGCTGTCGGGGCGCTCGTAGGGAGCGTCGAGCATAATCTTCGTAGCCGTCTCGATGAAGTTGCGCTTCAGAATCTTTGACACGAAGGGGAAGGAGCGCGAGGCACGCAGGTTGCACTCGATGACCTTCACCTCGCGGTTCTTGGCCAGGAACTGTATGTTGAACGGGCCGCTGATGTTCAGCTCGGAGGCTATCTTGCGGGCTATCTTCTTAATCTGGCGTATGGTGGAGAAGTAGATGTGCTGGGCGGGGAACACCATCGTGGCGTCGCCGGAGTGTACGCCGGCATACTCCACGTGCTCGGAGATGGCATACTCCACGACCTCGCCCTTGTCGGCCACGGCGTCGAACTCTATCTCCTTGGTCTCGGTCATGAACTTCGAGATGACCACGGGGAACTCCTTCGACACCTCGGTGGCCATGTTGAGGAAGCGGTGCAGCTCCTCCTCGTCGTAGCACACGTTCATGGCAGCGCCCGAGAGCACGTAGGAGGGACGCACGAGTACGGGGTAGCCCACCTCGGAGACAAACTCCTTGATGTCGTCGAACGAGGTGAGTGCGCGCCAGGCGGGCTGGTCTATGCCGAGCTTGTCGAGCATGGCCGAGAACTTGTCGCGGTTCTCGGCGCGGTCTATGTCGACGGGGCTGGTGCCGAGCACGGGTACACCCTGTCGGTGCAGCTTCATGGCCAGGTTGTTGGGAATCTGGCCGCCCACGGAGACGATGACGCCGCGGGGCTGCTCCAGGTCGATGACGTCGAGCACGCGCTCCAGCGACAGCTCGTCGAAGTAGAGGCGGTCGCACATGTCGTAGTCGGTCGACACGGTCTCGGGGTTGTAGTTAATCATGATGCTCTTGTAGCCCAGTCGGCGAGCCGTCTGGATGGCGTTGACCGAGCACCAGTCGAACTCCACGCTCGAGCCTATGCGGTAGGCTCCCGAGCCGAGCACGACGACCGACTTCTCGTTGTTGTAGTAGTTGATGTCGTGCTTGGGTTTGTACTGCTCGCCCTGCTGTACGCCGAAAGCGGGCACGTGGGTGTAGGTGAAGTAGAGGTAGTTGGTGAGCTCGGGGTGCTCCGAGGCCACGGTGGGTATGCGCTTCACCGAGGGCAGTATGCCGCGCTCCTTGCGGTAGGTGCGCACGGCGAGGTTCTCCTTCTCCATGTTGCCGCCCTGGGGCTTGAGCACGAAGCGGGCTATCTGGAAGTCGGAGAATCCGCAGCGCTTCACCTCCAGGAGGAAGTCGTCGGGCAGGTCCTCCAGGCGGTTGTAGGTCTGCAGCTGGTGCTTCAGGTCGACAATGTGCTTCAGCCTTTCGAGGAACCACACGTCAATCTTCGTCAGCTGCTCTATGCGCTCCACGGTGTAGCCCTCCTCCAGGGCCTGTGCGATGGCGAAGATGCGCAGGTCGGTGGGGTTCTGCAGGGCGTCGTCGAGGTCGGTGAACTTCGTGTGGTCGTTGCCCACGAAGCCGTGCATACCCTGGCCTATCATGCGCAGGCCCTTCTGAATCATCTCCTCGAAGCTGCGGCCGATGGACATAATCTCGCCCACGGACTTCATCGACGAGCCTATCTGGCGGGAGACGCCTACAAACTTGGTCAGGTCCCAGCGCGGTATCTTGCAAATCATGTAGTCGAGCGAGGGAGCGACGTAGGCCGACGCCGTGGTGCCCATCTCGCCAATCTGGTCGAGGGTGTAGCCCAGTGCAATCTTGGCGGCCACGAAGGCGAGGGGGTAGCCCGTAGCCTTTGAAGCCAGTGCGCTGCTGCGGCTCAGGCGGGCGTTAATCTCGATGATGCGGTAGTCGTTGGTCTCGGCATTGAAGGCAAACTGGATGTTGCACTCGCCCACGATGTTCAGGTGGCGCACGCAGCGTATGGTGATGTCCTGCAGCATCTTGACCTGCTCCTCACGCAACGAGCAGGTGGGTGCTACGACGATGCTCTCGCCGGTATGTATGCCCAGGGGGTCGAAGTTCTCCATCGAGGCCACGGTGAAGCAGTGGTCGTTGGCGTCGCGTATGCACTCAAACTCTATCTCCTTCCATCCCTTGAGACTCTCCTCGACCAGTATTTGCGGTGCGAAGGTGAAGGCCGACTCTGCCAGTTCGCGGAAGGTCTTCTCGTCGGGGCAGATGCCGCTGCCCAGTCCGCCGAGGGCGTAGGCCGAGCGTATCATGATGGGGAAGCCAATCTCGCGGGCGGCCTTCAGGGCGTCGTCCATGTTCTCCACAGCGTGGCTCACGGGCACCTTCAGGTCTATCTCGCCCAGTTTCTTGACGAAGAGGTCGCGGTCCTCGGTGTTCATGATGGCCTCGACGCTGGTGCCGAGCACCTCTACGCCATACTCCTTCAACACACCGGTCTGATAGAGTTCCGTTCCGCAGTTCAGGGCCGTCTGTCCGCCGAAGGCCAGGAGGATGCCGTCGGGACGCTCCTTCTTGATAATCTCGGTGACGAAGTGGGTGTTTACCGGCTGGAAGTAGACCTTGTCGGCAATGCCTTCCGACGTCTGGATGGTAGCGATGTTGGGATTGACGAGCACGCTCTTGATGCCCTCCTCGCGCAGCGCCTTCAGGGCCTGCGAGCCGGAGTAGTCAAATTCACCTGCCTGTCCGATTTTCAGAGCACCCGAGCCCAGCACGAGCACCTTCTTGAGATTCAGTTTTGCCATAATTACAGTTGTCGTTTAAATAATTATTTTTGTGTTTATGTCGTTCTTTTATGTTCCTCGCGGTATTCTGCCGGCGTGCGCTTGTACTCATGGAAGAAGTTGCCCATGAAGTAGTTGGGTGTGTGGAACCCGCACTCGTCGCTGATGTCCTCGATGCTCTTTCCGGTAGTGGCGAGCATGTCGGCGGCCTTGCGCAGGCGCCTCCGCCTGATGATGTCGCGGGGGCTCTTGTGGATGTTGGCCGTCACCACTTCATACAGGCGCGCGATGTCCACGTCGGCCACCTCGCCCAGCCGCCTCATGGTGAGCTCCTCCTTACGGCTGCTGCTGACTACGGGCAAGAGCCTCTCCATGATGTCGCAGAACTCAGCCGTAGGGTGTTGCTCCTCGGCCGGGCTGTATTCCTCGCCAAGGGGCGAGAGGCTCGCCTTGTCCATGTTCTCGGCCCGCTCGGCAAACAGGCATATCTTGCTGATGATGTTGCCCTCCTCGTGCGTGCGCCTCACGCGCATACGTACGTTTCTTATATATATAATAAGGTTGGCCACGGCAAGCAACAGCAGCAGCAGTCCTGCGGCGTAGTAGATGCCCTTGGCCCGCCACCACGACTCGTTCACCACGATGGTCCACCGCGAGGGCTCTCCCTCCCAGTGGCCGGGATACATCGACGCCTGCAGCTCGACGGTGTAGCTGCCGGGCTCCAGGTCGAAGAGTGGCAGGTGCAGCAGCCCCTGCTCGTCGACTTTGTCGGAGTTGTAGTACGAGTACATCTTCCACTCCTCCTTGCCCAGGCCCTTTACACGCACGTTGAAGTAGCTCTGCAGGGGGCGGAAGTAGTTGAGCACGGAGAAGATGAGCGACACCGTGGTCTGGTCGCTGTTCACGTTGATGGTGTCTACCCTTGACACGGCCCTGTCTATGACCACGTTGCCGTCGAGCGGCACGTTGGGCTCGATGGTCGTGCCGTTCACCAAGAGCCTCGTCAGGTGGGGGTAGAGCCTGTTGGGCTGCAGCGTGTTCACGCTGAAGCTGTCGGGGGTGAAGAGCAGCACGTGGTCAGTGCCCTGCATCACGATCTGGCCCTGGGGCAGCAGCAGGGCCCGCCCTCTGATGTAGGTCTCGCTGGGCACGTTGTCGTGCTCGTCGAAGCTGTTGACGAAGTCCACGCGCCCATCCTTGAGGCCGATGAACGACACGCCCGACGATGTCGCCACCCACATATTGTGGCTGCCATCCTCTACGACCGAGTGTACCACGTCGTTGTAGAAGCCCGACTTGCGGGTGAACACCTTAGGCTCCCCCTGTAGGTCTTTATACAGATAGAGCCCCCGGTCGGTGCCTATCCACGTCCAGCCCCGGCTGTCCGTGAAACGGCAGTTGACGTCCTTTACGTCCTTTCCCTCCTTTATCTCCTTTATCTCCTTTACCTCCTTTACCTCCTTTACGTCCTTTACCTCCTCCGTCTTCATCTTCTCCATCAGTTCCACGTAGGGCCTCGCCTCGGGCTGGTCTGTGGAGATGGTCTTGAAGGGCGACAGGTTGGGCTTGGCGTAGAGCAGCCCGTGGGTGGTGGTGCCAATCCAGAGCCCCTCCTGGCGGTCGAAGGTCAGCGCGTTGCAGCTGACGGGAACATGCTGTCCGCTTGCCAGGGTCAGCTCGTGGGTCCAGTTCTGCGCGTGCGTGTCAATGTCATAGATGCAGTAGCCCCGGTCTGAGGCAATGTAGAGCTTCCTGCCCTTCATGGCCAGCCCGTTCATGCGGAAGGGCGTCTCCATGAGCGTGGCCCACTGCTGCTTCCTCACGTCGAAATAGCGCAGCACGGCCTCGTCAGCGCCGCTGCGCAGCTGGAAGTAGCCGTCCTTGTAGCGCAACATGGCCGACACCCGTCGCCCGTCGCCCGTCGAGGCCGTGTGATGTACCGTCTTTCCCGTGGCGATGTCCTGCCCCACCTCCTCGCCGCCCTCGTAGAAGGTGAGCAGCAGGCCGTCCCATACGTCGACATCCTGCAGCCCTGCCTCGGGCAGCACGCCGTAGCACCGCTTGTGCTCCACGCTGTAGAGGCCCTCGGCGGTCAGTGTCCACAAGCCACCCTCGGAGTCGGCAAAGAGGTCGAGCACGGGCAGGGGGCTGCCCGTCTGTCTGAGCACGCTGTCCACATTGAGGGCGAACTGCTCGAGGAGAAGGTCGCAGCAGGTCAGCGTGCCGCCTGACTTCAGCCAAAGATGATAGTAGCGGTCGGTGACAAAGCGGTCGGCTCCATGAAAGCGGGGCAGCGAGTAGCGATAAGAAGGACGGGAAGCAACATGGGGATAGGACGAGCCGTCGTAGAAATTAACGTTGCCGATGGTGGAGATGATAATCCGCCCTCCCTTCGAGCAGATGACCGCCTCGGCACTGTTGTCGGCCAGTCCGTTGGCAGCATTTATAACCGTGAAAGTCCTCTCCTCAGTGGCGCTGGCGGAAAAACCTGCCACTGCTAACAACAATAATGATATGTGTCGTAGAGCCAAACTCATCGGCCATAGTTGCTATTCGACTGCAAAGGTAAGTAAAAAGCACCGTGTAGCCAAATTTTTTATTAGAAAATAACAAAAATACACGATAGGGGAAAATTAATTTGTGAAATATTGTATAAATATTTGGCGGTTCGGAAAATTGTTAGTACTTTTGCACCCGCATTTGAGAGAAAGTGCTTTTCAGGGCGTTAAAGCCGTGAGGAAGTTTGGGTGAGTGGCTGAAACCAGCAGTTTGCTAAACTGCCGTACGGGTTCCCGTACCGGGGGTTCGAATCCCCCAGCTTCCGCCAGACTGGAGAGAAACCGCAAGCAGTGGTTTCTCTTCTTTTTTTTGCCAAGCACAAAGCCCTCACCAACCTCCCCCAGTAGCCCCTCTGCCCCTCCCGCGGACTACCCTTTATACACATCTTGGTAACGGCTGCAAGATGCCGTAGGTAAGGGTGT
>CAMPCG010000129.1 GCA_946644025.1 uncultured Prevotellaceae bacterium
CGTAGGTCAGGGCCTCGAGTCCGTAGTTCTTGCGGGCCTTCTTAAACAGCGTCGGCATGGCCAGCCGACGGCCCGTGCGCTGTCCGTCGAGGTGGTACTCGAAGACCTCGTTGTCGGCCTCGCCGCTGATGAAGACGGTCTCGGTGGACGGGCAGTAGCAGATGCCCTCCATGTCGCGGTTGGGCAGGCCGCTGCTGCGGTAGCCCTCGTTCTCCACCTCAGCGATGCGCCCTTTCACGCTGTCGATGACGATGCGGAAGACGTAGAACCCGTCCTCGGCTGCCTTGTCGTCGACCACGGCGTAGCGGTCATTGCCTATCGGGCAGATGCCGCTGTAGTTGCCGGCTGGCAGCTCGTGATGGAAACGCTGGCGCACCACGGAGGACTGTGGCCAGGCGAAAAAGGGAAAAGTGGCCAAAAGGAGCAGCCAACGGCCTAAATGAGCAGTGAGAAATGGGAAATGAGAAGTTTTCGGCAAGGTGATAAATTGTAAATTGGTAGATTGTAAATATGTGTGTCTCGTCTCTTAAACTGCGATTCCATCGCAGCAATTCCGCACAAAGTTAGGCATTTGTGCCGACGTGTACAAATTTTTATTCCTTGCAAGTGTTTTTTTTAACAAAAGTAGACGGCGATTTGAAAAATAGTTTGTATCTTTGCCCAAAATTTGTAGTAAACCTTAATTTTAATAACAATGAAAAAACTATTTGTTTTGGCTTCGTTCGCCTTAGCAACGATGACCGCGGCCGCCCAGCAGGTGGCCAAGTATCTTGACCCGCAGGCTCCGCTTGAGGAGCGAGTGAAAGACGCACTGAGCCGCATGACTGTACACGAGAAGATTCAGATGCTCCATGCGCAGAGCAAGTTTACCTCGGCCGGCGTGCCCAGGCTGGGCATACGTCAGCTGAACATGGACGACGGACCTCACGGTGTTCGCGAGGAGCTGGAGTGGAACACCTGGAACCCCGCCCGCTGGACCAACGACTCCATCGTGGCCTTCCCTTCGCTCACCTGTCTGGCCGCAACGTGGAACCGCGACCTGGCCCGTAACTATGGCCACAGCGTCAGCGAGGAGTTCGCCTTCCGCGGAAAGGACATCATGCTTGGCCCCGGCGTGAACATTGCCCGCACGCCGATGAACGGGCGTGCCTTCGAGTATATGGGCGAAGACCCCTTCCTGGCCAGCGAGATTGTAGTGCCCTACATACAGGGAGCACAGAACAACGGCGTGGCCTGCTGTCTGAAGCACTTCGTGCTGAACGACCAGGAGGTGGACCGCTTCAACGTGAACGTGAACGTCTCTGAGCGTGCCCTGCACGAAATCTACCTGGAGCCCTTCCGCCAGGCCGTGAAGCGGGCTCACGTGTGGACCATCATGGGCTCGTACAACCTGTGGAAAGGTGTCCACGCCACTCATAACGACGAGCTCATCAACGGCATACTGAAGCGCGGATGGAACTGGGACGGTGCGGTCATCAGCGACTGGGGCGGCACTACCAATACGCAGCAGGCCGTATACGGAGGTCTGGACATCGAGATGGGAACCTATACCGACGGCAAGGTGAAGGAGTCGGAGTTCGGCTACAACGACTACTACCTGGCCGACAAGTTCGAACAGCTCGTTAAGGAGGGCAAGGTGCCCATGTCCGTGCTCGACGACAAGGCAGCCCGCGTGCTGCGCACCATCTTCCGCTCGGCCATGAACCCGAAGAAGGTCATAGGCAAACAGTGCTCGGAAGACCACTACGACGTCTGCCGCCAGATAGGCGAGGAGGGCATCGTGCTGCTTACCAACGGTGGCGTGCTCCCGCTCGACCTCTCTAAATACAATAATATATTAGTGGTGGGCGAGAACGCTACGCGGTCGCTTACGCAGGGCGGAGGCTCCAGCGAGCTGAAGACCCTGCGCGACATCTCGCCCCTGCAGGCACTGCAGCAAGTGGTGAAAGGCAAGGTAGAGTTTGCCCAGGGCTATGCCTCCGGACGGGCCATCTACGACCATGTGGACAAGGTGGACCCGGCGCTGAACGAGCGTCTGAAGGCCGAGGCACTTGAAAAGGCCAAGAAGGCCGACCTCATCGTCTACATCGGCGGAATGAACAAGAACCACCACCAGGACTGCGAGAACGGAGACCGCGAGAGCTACGACCTTTCTTTCGGACAGAACGAGCTCATCGACGCCCTCGTCAGCAGTAAACCCGCCCCTTGCAAGCTGGTCGTCGTCACCTTTGGCGGCAATCCCTTCGCCACACCCTGGCTGCAGAAGGTCGATGCCTTCGTCCACTGCTGGTACCTGGGCAGCGAGGCTGGCACCGCCCTCGCCAACGTGCTCACCGGAAAGGTCAACCCCAGCGGCAAGCTGCCCGTGACCTTCGCCAAGAGCTATAACGACTATCCCTTCGCCAGCTTCGGAGAGAGGGCCTATCCCGGACTGACCGGCATAGCAGCTCCCGCCAACAGCGCAGGAGAGGTGCCCAACCGTCAGGTGTATTACGACGAGGACATCTTCGTGGGCTACCGTGGCTTCGACAAGCTGGGCCGACAGGCTAACTTCCCCTTCGGATTCGGACTGAGCTACACCACGTTCCAATACGCAAAGCCCACCATCGAGAAAACGGCCGACGGCAGCTGGAAGGTGACCGTCAGCGTGACCAACACCGGTAGCCGTGAGGGCAAGGAGACGGTGCAGCTCTACGTGGGACAGCAGCGCTATGCCAAGGTGACAAAGAAGCTGAATTACCAGACCGAGCGTCCCGTGAAGGAGCTGAAGGACTTTGCCAAGCTGAGCCTGAAGCCCGGAGAGACCAAGACCGCAACGTTTACCATCAATGCTGCCAAACTGGCCATCTGGGACGAGGCCACCCACCAGTGGACCACGCCCTCAGGCAAGTACAGGGCCTACATCGGCGCCTCTTCGGCCGACATCAAGGGAACGGCAGATTTCAGCCTGTAAGTAAGAGGCCCCTGAGGCCCCCCCTTCGGCCCCCGAGGGGAAGGCCCCCCCTTCGGCCCCCGAGGGGGCTACTATAGACTCTCCCCACAAAACTATAGTGCCCCCCTCGGGGGACGAAAGGGGGGGCTTTAGGGGTTTCTATTCAATTTAAATATCCTTTTCTATGATAGCTAAAGACCAAATTGTGGAGTGCGTGCCCAACTTCAGTGAAGGGCGCGACATGAATGTTATTAAACAGATTACCAACGCGATAGAGTCCGTAGAAGGCGTCAGCCTGCTCAACGTTGACCCCGGCGAGGCCACTAACCGCACAGTAGTGACGTTTGTGGGCTCGCCGGAGTCTGTGGTGGAGGCTGCCTTCCGGGCCACGAAGAAGGCCGGAGAGGTCATCGACATGCGCCGTCACCACGGAGCCCATCCACGCATGGGGGCCACCGACGTGCTGCCCCTCATCCCCGTCAGCGGTATCACCCTCGAGGAGTGTGCCGAGCTGGCACGCACGCTGGCCAAGCGCATTGCCGACGAGGCAGCGATTCCCTGCTACTGCTACGAGGCATCGGCCTTCCGTCCCGAACGGAAGAACCTGGCCGTCTGCCGTGCTGGAGAGTACGAGGCACTGCCCGACAAGCTTGCCGACCCCGACCGTCGCCCCGACTTCGGCGCAAGACCATTCGACGAGGGCGTGGCACGCACAGGCTGCACCGTCGTCGGAGCGCGTGACTTCCTCATCGCCGTCAACTTCAACCTCAACACCACCAGCACCCGCCGCGCCAACGCCATCGCCTTCGACGTCCGCGAGAAAGGCCGACCCAAGCGCGAAGGCAACCCCATCACCGGCCCTGTAGTGCACGATAAGGACGGCAAGCCCGTCATGATTCCCGGCACACTGAAGTGTACCAAGGCCATAGGCTGGTACATCGACGAGTATGGCATTGCCCAGGTGTCGATGAACATGACCAACCTGAAGGTGACGCCCCTTCACGTGGCCTTCGACGAGGTGTGCCGCTGTGCCGCCGCCCGTGGCATCCGCGTCACCGGTACCGAGATTGTGGGCCTCGTCCCCAAGCAGACGCTCATCGACGCCGGGCGCTATTTCCTGGAGAAGCAACACCGCTCTACCGGCATACCCGAGGACGACATCATCAAGATTGCCGTCAAGTCGATGGGACTGGACGACCTCAAGCCCTTCAACCCCCGCGAGAAGGTCATCGAGTACTTGATGGAAGATAGCGAGCCGGACGATGGACCCCAGCTGACCGCCCTCTCAGTGAAGGCTTTCGCCGAAGAGACGTCGAGAGAGAGTCCTGCCCCCGGCGGCGGCACGGTGGCAGCCTATATGGGTGCCCTCGGTGCCGCCCTCGGCACGATGGTGGCCAACCTTTCGGCCCACAAGGCGGGATGGGACGACCGCTGGCAGGAGTTCTCGCGCTGGGCCGACCACGGTCAGGCGTTCAGATGCCTGTTGCTCAGTCTTGTCGAGGCCGACACCATGGCTTTCAACGACGTGATGGCAGCCATGCAGATGCCGAAGAAGACCGAGGCCGAGCGCGCAGCCCGACAGGAGGCCATCGAGGCCGCCACGTTTCAGGCCGCCAATGTTCCCTTGCTGACCATGGACACCGCCATGCAGGTGTTCCCGCTATGCAAGGCCATGGCCGAGGAGGGCAATCCCGCCAGCGTCAGCGATGCCGGCGTCGGAGCCTTGGCCGCCCGTGCCGCCGTGCTCGGGGCGGGGCTGAACGTGAAAATCAATGCCGCCCAGCTTGCCGACCGCGACACGGCCCAGAAACTTGTCGACGAGGCCGACGCCTTCATTGCTCAGGCCATCGAGGCCGAGAAGGAAATCATGGAAATAGTTGAGAATAAAATAAAAGCGTAGCCATGACACAAGAAACATTCATCAGAGATATTCGTCAGGGCATACCTGACACCCTGCCCGAGGCGCAGGAATACGACCCCAACGTGAACCATGCCCCCAAGCGCAAGGACATCCTCACGCCCGAAGAGAAACGGCTGGCGCTGCGCAATGCCCTGCGCTATTTTCCCAAGCACCTTCACAGTCAGCTCGCCCCGGAGTTTGCCGAAGAGCTGAAGCAGTACGGCCGTATCTACATGTACCGTTACCGTCCTACGTATGAGATGTATGCCCGTCCCATCGACGATTATCCACATCGCTCCACGCAGGCGGCCGCCATCATGATGATGATACAGAACAACCTCGACCCTCGTGTGGCCCAGCACCCCCACGAGCTGATTACATACGGCGGCAACGGTGCCGTGTTCCAGAACTGGGCGCAGTACCGGCTGGTGATGAAGTACCTCTCGGAGATGACCGACGAGCAGACGCTTGTCATGTATAGCGGCCATCCCCTCGGGCTGTTCCCCTCCCACCGGGATGCTCCCCGTGTGGTCGTCACCAACGGTATGGTCATCCCCAACTACTCCAAGCCCGACGACTGGGAGCGCGACAACGCACTCGGTGTCTCGCAGTACGGCCAGATGACTGCCGGCTCGTATATGTATATCGGTCCGCAGGGCATCGTCCACGGCACCACCATCACCGTGCTCAATGCCGCCCGGCGGGTGGGTTGCTGTGATACAGCAACAAACCGGACACCGCTCTTCGTCACCGCCGGACTCGGGGGCATGAGCGGTGCGCAACCCAAGGCCGCCAACATTGCCGGAGTGGTGAGCATCACCGCCGAGATTAACCCCAAGGCTGCTCAGAAGCGCTACGACCAAGGATGGGTGGACGAGCTGCACGACAATCTTGACGAGCTGATAGCCGCCGTGCGCAAGGCTGTTGACGAGGGGCGGGTGGTGTCGTTGGCCTACGTGGGCAACGTCGTAGACCTCTGGGAACGGCTGGCCGACGAGGATATCCGCGTCGACCTGGGCAGCGACCAGACGTCGCTCCACAATCCCTGGGCGGGCGGCTACTATCCCGTGGGCTACACCTTCGAGCAGTCGAAGTACATGATGGCCGAGGAGCCTGAACGGTTCAAGGCCGCCGTGCAGGCATCCCTTCGCCGGCAGGTGGCCGCCATCAACCGGCTGGCCGACCGCGGCATGTACTTCTTCGACTACGGCAACGCCTTCCTCCTCGAGGCCAGTCGTGCCGGTGCAGATTTAGCCCCCAAGACTCCGGCCCCCCCTTCGGCCCCCGAGTGGAAGGCCCCCCCTTCGGCCCCCGAGGGGGCTACTATAGATTCTTCCCGCAAAACTATAGTGCCCCCCTCGGGGGGCGAAAGGGGGGCTTCAGGGGCCTCAGGGGCCTCAGGGACTTCCTTCCGCTACCCCTCCTACGTGCAGGACATCATGGGACCGATGTTCTTCGACTACGGCTTCGGCCCCTTCCGCTGGGTGTGCTCCAGCGGCGACCCCAAGGACTTGGCCGTTACCGACCGTCTGGCTGCCGAGGTGCTGGAAGACATGCTGAAGACTGCCCCCGACGACATCCACGGCCAGCTGGCCGACAACCTGCACTGGATTCGTGAGGCAGGCCGCAACCATCTCGTCGTTGGCTCACAGGCCCGCATCCTCTATGCCGACGCCGAGGGCCGCACCCGCATTGCCCTTGCCTTCAACGAGGCCATCCGCCGTGGCGAGATTTCCCGTCCGGTAGTCTTGGGCCGAGACCACCACGACGTCTCCGGCACAGACTCGCCCTATCGTGAGACCTCAAACATCTACGACGGTTCGAACCGCTGCGCCGACATGGCCGTGCAGAACGTCATCGGCGACGCCTTCCGCGGCGCTACCTGGGTGTCGCTGCACAATGGCGGCGGAGTAGGGTGGGGCGAGGTCATCAACGGCGGCTTCGGCATGGTCATCGACGGCTCTGAAGACTGCGACCGCCGCATACGTCAGATGCTCTTCTGGGATGTGAACAACGGCATTGCCCGCCGCTCCTGGGCCCGCAACAAAGGCTCCATGGACGCCATACGCCGCGAAATGGACCGCACCCCGCAGCTGCAGGTCACCATGCCAAACCTTGTGGACGACGACATCGTCAACGCCATCGCGTTCTGAATTCCCCACGCCCACTACAACACCCACAATACCCACAATACCCACTTCCCCCACAACACCCACTCACCTTAAAAAATGCCTACACATTTTATTTCTTCCGACCATCTGACCATCGAGCGTATCGGCGAGATTGTCTATGGCGGCTACAAGCTTGAACTTTCAGAGGATGCGAAGCAGCGCATCCGCAAATGCAGAAACTATCTTGACAAGAAGATAGGATATGGCAACGCGCCCATCTACGGCGTGACGACGGGCTTCGGCTCGCTGTGCAATGTCTCCATAGGCCGCGACCAGCTGTCGCAGCTGCAGGTGAACCTCATCAAGAGCCATGCCTGCGGAACGGGCGAGCGTGTGCCCAACGACATTGTGAAGATGATGCTCTTCCTCAAGATTCAGTCACTCTCCTACGGCTACAGCGGCTGCAAGATGGACACCGTGCAGCGGCTGGTGCAGTTCTTCAACAACGATGTTTACCCCGTAGTTTACCGGCAAGGCTCTTTGGGAGCCTCGGGCGACCTGGTGCCACTGGCTCATCTGTGCTTGCCGCTCATCGGACTGGGCGAGGTGGAGTATCAGGGCAAGACCATCAGCGGCGAGGAGCTGTGCCGCAAGAAACGCTGGAAGCCCATCGAACTGGGTTCGAAGGAAGGTCTGGCCCTGCTCAACGGTACGCAGAACATGAGTGCCTTCGCCGTGTGGAGCCTGCTTGAGGCACAGCGGCTGAGCGACTGGGCAGATACGATAGCAGCCATGAGTCTCGATGCCTTCGACGGCCGTATAGAACCGTTTACCCACGCCGTACATGCCGTCCGACCGCATCTCGGACAGATAGAAACGGCCAAGCGCATGAGGGAGATGCTGGAGGGCAGTCAGATCATTACTGGCATCAAAGCCCACGTGCAAG
>CAMPCG010000130.1 GCA_946644025.1 uncultured Prevotellaceae bacterium
CCATCATCGGCGTCTTCTGCATGGCGGTGAACAGGGGACTGTAGGGTTCGCGCGGCTGGAAGTCGATGGGGCCGTTCTTCACCTGTATGATGACGTTGTCGCGGAACTGTCCGTCCAGGGGCATGAACTCCTCGTAGGCCTGGTTGGCGCGGTCGGTGCTCTGCGGGTTGTAGACGAAGGCGCGCCACATCACGATGCCCTTGTGCGCCTTCAGCACGTCGGCCAACATGTTGGCTCCGTCGGCGTGGGAGCGTCCGAAGTCCTGCGGGCCTGGCTCGCCCTCCGAGTTGGCCTTCACCAGGAATCCGCCGAAGTCGGGAATGAGCCGGTAAATCTCGTCCACCTTCTTCTTCCACCAACCTACGGCCTGCTTGTCGAGCGGGTCGGCCGTCTTCAGTCCGCCCACCTTGATGGGCGAGGCGAAGTTAATGGACAGATAGACGCGCAGTCCGTAGGGCCGCAGCTGGTCGGCAATGTCCTTGGCCTTCTGCAGACTCTCGGTGGTCAGCGCCTCGGGCTTGGCGTTCACGTTGTTCAGCACCGTACCGTTGATGCCCACCGAGGCGTTGGCCCGGCCATACATCTTCAGACGCTCGGGGTCGGGGTTCAGGAAGATGCTCTTCCCCGCAAAGCCGCGCTCCACCGTGCCGTTGGGGTTGTCCCAGTGGTTCAGTATGCGCAGGTCGTAGAACGGCTCCTCACGTATGTCGAGCTGGCTGCAGGGCTGTCCCTCCTGTTGCAGGCGCAGCAGGTGGTAGGCACCGTAGAGCAGACCGGCATCGTTGGCGGCGGCAATCACCGTCTTTCCGTCAGCGCTCTTGATGGAGTAAGCCTCGGGGACCATGCCTTTCTGTCGTTTCAGTACCACGGGGCCGCCCTTCCAGTAGGTCTGGAGCTCGGTCATCGCCGTTCCTTTCGTGCCGCTTACGTTTGCTGGTGTGCTGGTCTTGTCCAGCCGCAGCCACAGACGGCTGCCGTCCTCGCCGTACGCAGTGACCAATCCGGTCATCAGCGCGACGAGCATCAAAATGAGGATTCTTTTCATGGTTTTGTGTTTTTTGTGCTAATATTGGTTTTTGGTTAATGGCGCTGTATGCCTTTAGAAATCTTGAAACTTCTGACAAAGGTAGACATTTTTCCCCGAACAGACTTAATGTTTCCGCTATTATTAACATTTTTATGTAGAAATCGTTTTGTTGTGTAAGGAATAATCCGTAACTTTGGCGGCAAAATAATCAATGACGTTTGAGTTATGTTAGTAGCCAACCCTATCTACGACGTAGTGTTCAAGTATCTCATGGAGGACGAGCGCATCGCCCGCACCATCCTCTCGGCCCTGCTGAAGACCGAGGTGCTGGAAGTACACGTGCGCCGCAATGAATATTCCGACAAGAGCCGCGAGAGCCTTTCCATCTTCCGCATTGATTTTGGCGCAACCATCCGTAATGAAAGTGGTGAGCGGCAGACCATCCTCATAGAGATACAGAAGACGTGGGTGGACTCCGAACTGCTGCGCTTCCGCCGCTATCTTGGCGTGCAATACGACAACAAGGAGAACATGGAAGGCACGGGTCGCAATGCCCATGCCCTGCCCATGGTGGCCGTCTATCTGCTTGGCCACACGGTTGGAACCATCGAGGCCCCGGTGGTCTACGTTGACCATCAGGTGTACGACTACGACCGTAATGTGGTGGAGGGCGGCATCAACGACCCCTTCGTGGAGAGCCTTACCCATAACAGCATCATCGTACAGATACCTCGTCTGCATGGAAAAATCAACAACCGGCTGGACAAGGTGCTCAGCATCTTCGACCAGAGTCGCGTCTTGTCCTCCAAGGACCAGCAGACCATCAACATCGACCCTGCGTTCTATGGCGACGACACTGACATGGAGCCTATCTTGCGCAGACTAATGGAGGCGTCGTGCGATAGCGATGTGCGCCGCGAGATGGATGTCGAGGATGAATTCTTCTCCGTCCTGAAAAACCGCGAGACGGAAATTCTGGAGAAGAACCGTCAGCTGGCCGAGACGAGCGTCGCCCTAAAAGATGCGGAGAAGAAATTGGGCAATGCTGAGAAGAAATTGGGCGATACAGAGAAGAAATTGGGCAATGCGGAGAAGAAATTGGACGATACAGAGAAGAAATTGGGTGATACAGAGAAGAAATTGGAAATGACCGAAGAGCAGCGTGCCCAAGCCGAGGAGCAGCGTGCCCAGGCCGAGGAACGTGCAGAGCGAATCACCCGTAATTCAGTAAAGGCGCTTTATCAGCAAAACATGTCTGTGGAGGATATTTCGGGCGTGATGGGCATTGACGTAGAGACCGTGAAGCGGATGGTGGAAGAAGTTAGGAGTTAAAAGTTAAGAGTTAGGAGTTAGAAGTTAGAAGTTAGAAGTTGCTGCGCCGAATGAACTCCTCACTTTTCACTCCTAACATCTTAACTCCTAACTCTTAACTCTTAACTCTTAACTCCTAACTCCTAACTCTTAACTCCTAACTCCTAACTCTTAACTCTTAACTCCTAACTCTTAACTCCTAACTCTTAACTCTTAACTCTTAACTCTTAACTCCTACCCTCTCCACTGGCTGGGGTTCTGCCTCCATTCGGCCAGCAGGGGCACGTCGGCTTGGCTGATGTATCCGGTGCGGAGGGCTTCCTGGACGACGGCCTCGTAGTCAGTGAGCGTGACGAGCTTTACGCCGGCTTTGCGGAAAGCCTCTTCGGCCACGGGGAATCCGTAGGTGTAGCTGGCCACCATGCCAACCACCTCCACGCCGGCCTGGCGCAGGGCTTCGACGGCTTTCAGCGAGGACCCGCCGGTAGAGATGAGGTCTTCCACGACGACGACCTTTGCCCCCTCGGCCACTTGTCCCTCGATGAGGTTCTGCATACCGTGGTCCTTGGCCTTGGAACGAACGTAGCAGAAAGGCAGCCCGAGTTCGTCGGCGACGAGGGCTCCCTGGGCGATGGCTCCCGTGGCCACGCCGGCCACGGCCTCGGCCTCGGGAAACTGTTCCTGGATGATGTGGCAAAGCTCCAGTTTTACAAAGGAGCGCAGGTCGGGATAGGACAGCGTCTTGCGGTTGTCGCAATAGAAGGGCGATTTCCAGCCGCTGGCCCACGTGAACGGCTCGTTAGGCTGTAGCTTGATGGCCTTGACGGCCAGAAGCTTCTTGGCAAAAATACTTTTCATTTACAATTTACAGATTTACGATTAGCAATTTATAGTGAACACCTTAATTCTTTTCGTTTATTGTGCGGCCTGCGAGGCCGCCACCGCCCAATAAAAGGAAAATATTCATTTCATTCGGTTTTCGACTGCAAAAATACGCATTATTTCCGTGCCGGCCAAAAGTTTTCCCGTAAATCGTTTGGCTGTTACAACATTTCTTTGTACTTTTGCATACATGAATACCCAAAACATCCGCATCAGCGACTATAATTACGAGCTTCCCGACGACCGCATAGCCAAGTACCCCCTGGCCCGCCGCGACCAGTCGAAGCTGCTCGTCTACGACCATGGCAGGGTAGGGGAGAGCACCTTCTACCATCTGCCCGAATTTCTTCCCAGTGGTGCTCTCATGGTGATGAACAACACGAAGGTCATCCAGGCCCGGCTCCATTTCTACAAGGAGACGGGAGCCCTCATAGAGATCTTTCTGCTGGAGCCGGCTGTGCCTGCCGACTACGAGCAGATGTTTCAGACGCAGGGCCGCTGCTCGTGGTACTGCCTCGTGGGCAACCTCAAGAAATGGAAGGAGGGAACGCTGACCAGAGAGTTGAAGACGGAAGACGGACTGTTGAGGATTACCGCCACCCGTGGCCCTCAGCACGGCACCAGCCATCTCATAGAGTTTCAATGGTCGCTCTCATCTCTCAACTCCTCAATCTCCTTTGCCGAGGTGCTCGATGCCGTCGGCGAGCTGCCCATCCCGCCCTATCTGAACCGCAGCAGCGAGGAGAGCGACAAGACCACCTATCAGACCGTCTACTCGAAGATTAAGGGCAGCGTGGCCGCTCCCACCGCCGGACTGCATTTCACCCCCGAGGTGCTCTCGGCCATTGACGCCAAGGGCATAGACCGCGAAGAGCTGACCCTCCATGTCGGAGCGGGCACGTTCAAGCCCGTGAAGAGCGAGGAGATTGGCGGCCACGAGATGCACACGGAGTACTTCGCCGTCCGCCGCCAGACGCTGGAGAAGCTGTTGGAGCACGACTGCCAAGCCATAGCCGTGGGCACGACGAGTGTGCGCACCCTGGAGAGCCTTTACTACGTAGGTCTGCGCCTGCATGTTGACCCCGACAAGACGGCGGAGCAGCTGCACATAGCCCAGTGGGAACCCTACGTGACCAATGTCGCCATTCCCGTGAAGCAGGCCGTCTCGAACATCATCGCCTGGATGGACCGCAACGGTCAGGACGTGTTCCACGGCAGCACGCAGATAATCATTGCCCCGGGCTATGAATACAAGATTGTGAAGATGCTCGTCACCAATTTCCACCAGCCGCAGAGCACGCTCCTGCTCCTGGTCAGCGCCTTCGTGCATGGCGACTGGCACCGCATCTACGACTACGCCCTCAGTCACGACTTCCGCTTCCTAAGCTATGGCGACAGCTCGCTGCTCATCCCCTGATGTCCCCAAGCCTTCTCCGTGGCACAAAGCAATTATGACCTCATTAAAAATATTCAGGCGAAAGTTTTGTCCTTTCGCCTTTTTTGTGTACTTTTGCATCGTACAAGTAGGAAGCGACGTGTCTCACGTCGCAATCCAGCAGATTGTTGCGACGTGAGACACGTCGCTTCCTACTGTCAAGCGGTGTAATAACTATTAGTTATAAGAAACGGCTATGAAAGGAAAATACTTAGACCCGAAGGCTGACCTAACCTTCAAGCTGATCTTCGAGCACGAAGACCTGCTCATCAGTCTGCTCAACGCCCTGCTGCCCCTTGACGAGGGCAAGCAGATAGAGCACGTGGAGTATCTGCCCGCAGAGCTGGTGCCTGAGAACCCGGGAAAGAAGAATAGCGTGGTCGACGTGCGTTGCCGTGAGACCGGCGGCCGCCACTTCATTGTCGAGATGCAGCTCAACTGGAACAATGAGTTCCGCCATCGCGTCATCCTCAATGCCGCCAAGGCCGTGGTGAAGCAGCTGCAGCCGGGCGAGGAATACAAACTCATACAGCCCGTCTACTCGCTGAACCTGATCAACGACACGGGGTTCGAGTCGGGACCCGACGACTTCTACCACGACTACGCCATCGTCGACGTGGCCCATATCGACCGCCGCATCGAGGGCCTGCGCTTTATCTTCATCGAACTACCCAAGTTCAAGCCCCAGACCATCGCCCAGAAGAAGATGGCGGTGCTGTGGCTGCGCTTCCTCACGGAGATTGATGCCGCCACTGAGGAGGTTCCCGCCGAGCTGCTTGAGAACCCCGCGACGGCCAAGGCGCTGAGCCTGCTGGAGAAGTCGGCCTACAACGAGGTACAGCTCGAGGCCTACGACCGCTTCTGGGATGCCGTCTACCGCGAGCGCGTGTTCTTCGACGATGGGTTCAAGAAGGGCTGCGAGGAAGGTCAGCTGAAGGAAAAGAAAGACACTGTGCTCCGCCTGGACGCCCTCGGCCTGACCACGGAGCAGATTGCGCAGGGAACTGACCTCACCGTAGACGAAGTAAAGACGATGTTGTCATAAAACTCAACGCAGCAACCCCGAACGGCATGATAATATTTCCCTTAGCAAAAGTCAACTTAGGACTGAATGTGGTGGAGCGCCGTGCTGACGGCTACCACAACCTCGAGACCGTGTTCATGCCCCTGGCGGGCCTGCGCGACGCGCTGGAGGTGACGGCGATGGACGAGCAGTTCCCCTCTTCCGTGGACTGCGACCTGAAGGTGACGAACATCAGCATTGAGGGCGACGAGCAGCAGAACCTCGTGGTCAAGGCCTACCGTCTGCTGAAGGAGGAGTTCCCCCATATACCCCGCGTACACGCCCACCTCTTCAAGGCCATTCCCACTCAGGCGGGCATGGGCGGCGGCAGCAGCGACTGCGCCGCCATGCTCTGCCTACTCAACACGATGTTTGACCTGGGCCTCACCCCTCAGCAGCTCATTGACCGGGCGGCAAGGCTGGGAGCCGACTGCCCGTTCTTTGTCATGGGGCGGCCAGCCTACGCTGAAGGCATAGGAGAGCGACTGCAGCCTATACCACTGAATGTCAAGGGACTGAGCATCGTCGTGGTGCGTCGCGATATTCCTGTGCCCACCCGTGAGGCCTTCTCTCTCGTCAAGCCTCAGCACCCGAAGAAAAACTGCCGCGACGTGGTGCTTACCCAGCCCGTCGAGACCTGGCGCGACGACCTGGTGAACGACTTCGAGACGAGCGTCTTTGCCCTGCATCCCGAGATTGCCGCCATCAAGGAGCGGCTCTACCAGCTCGGTGCCGTCTATGCGGCCATGAGCGGCAGCGGCAGCGCCGTGTTCGGCCTTTTCCGCCAGCAGCCCACGCTCGGGGGTGAGTTCTCCGACATGTTCACCTGGCAAGGACAACTGTAAAAGTGGTCTATATTCACATCCCCTTCTGCCAGAGCCGTTGCATCTATTGCGGCTTCTACTCCTCCACGCTCATGGAGCTGCGCCAGCGCTATGTCGATGCCGTGTGTCGTGAGTACGACATGAGGCATGATTATATAACGCTCCCATCATCAACCATTTACATTGGCGGAGGTACGCCCTCCACCCTGACCGGAGAACAGCTGGAACAGCTCTTCGCCACGGTGGGCAGTGCGGCTGAGGTGACGCTGGAGTGCAACCCCGACGACGTCACTGCTGAGTTTGCCTCGCTGCTCCGCAGCCTGCCCGTCAACCGCGTGTCGATGGGCGCACAGACGTTCAGCGACGAGCGGCTGCGCTTCCTTCGCCGCCGCCACACTTCCCGACAGGTGCCCCTGGCCGTAGAGCGACTGCGACAGGCCGGCATCGGCAACATCAGCGTAGACCTCATCTATGGTTTTCCCGGCCAGACGCTTGCCGAGTGGGAAACCGACGTAGACAAGGCCCTGGCCCTCGACGTAGAGCATCTCTCGGCCTACGCCCTGAGCTATGAAGAAGGAACGCCCCTGCACCGCCTCATGGAGCAGGGTCACGTGCAGCCTGCCGACGACGAACTGAGCCGCACCATGTACTACACCCTGCTCGACCGCATGGCTGCCGCCGGGCTGGAGCACTACGAAATCAGTAATTTCGCCCGTCCGGGCCGGCGCTCACGCCACAACAGCGGCTACTGGAACCAGACGCCATACCTCGGACTTGGCGCCGCCGCACACTCCTACGACGGGAAGAGCCGACGGTGGAACGTGGCCGACGTGGTGAAGTACATTGAGGGAGTGGAGAGCGGACGGCTGAACTACGAGGGCGAGACGCTCGACGCCGAGACGCGCTATAACGAGCTGATAATGACGTCGCTACGCACTTCCGACGGACTGTCGCTTCAGCTTCTCTCCCCTGCCGAGCGCAGCTACTGCCTCGGCATGGCTACCCGTTACATCGACGGCGGACTGCTCGTCCGCGACAATGAGAGAGGCCGTCTGCGCCTTTCGCGCGACGGCCTCTTTGTGAGCGACATGGTCATTGCCGACCTCATGAAAGTTCACTAAACTTTTTCCTGACTTCGGCGTTACTTCACCGAAACACACTTGGGACATCAGTTCATTAGAGAATAGAGTCTGTCGCTCACCAAGGGACCCTCCCCCAAGAGACCAACCCCAAGAGGCCCTCCCCCAAGAGACCCTCCCCCCGGCCCCTCCCAAGGGAGGGGAGTAGTTAGACTTAGAGGCGGT
>CAMPCG010000131.1 GCA_946644025.1 uncultured Prevotellaceae bacterium
GGGGTCGGTATCGTCGAAGGAGTAGCCCACGCCGTTCACCTTGAACACCTTCGACGGGTCTTTCAGGTGTTCGGCGGCATTGTCGAAGTTCTTGTAGCGCCCCTCGCTCTCGCACTTGGAGAAGGCCAGTGGGATGGTGACGTTGCGCGATGCCTCCAGCCGCTGGCCCCAGAACGTGCCGGGAGTCACTTTCACCGACGTGAAGGGCACGGGGGTGATGGGGTAGCCCGTTTGCGCCACTGCGTGGCTGAATGAGAATTGAGAAATGAGAAATGATAAAAGAAGAACCGCGTATTTCATTACCGACTTGCGCGCTTTCTCCCACGTCTCGGTCTTCTGCTGGTTTTCCACGAGGAAGTCAATGTCGTCCAGCCCCTGCATGAGGCAGTGCTTCTTGTAGGCGTTGATGTCGAAGTGCTCCTGCCGTCCGGTGGCCAGGTTGGTGACGGTCTGCTCAGGCAGGTCTACCTTGACCTCGGTCTTAGGGTCGTTGGCGATGCTCTGGAACAGCTCTTGCAGGAATGGCTCACTTACCTGTACGGGTAGCACGAAGTTGTTCAGCTCGTTCTGCTTGTGTATGTCGGCGAAGAACGAGCTGATAACCACCCTGAAGCCGTAGCCGGCAATGGCCCAGGCGGCATGTTCGCGGCTGCTGCCGGAGCCGAAGTTGCGGCCTGCCACAAGGATGACGGCATCGCTGTAGTGTGGGTCGTTGAGCACGAAGTCCTTGACGGGCTGGCCTTGCTTGTCGAAGCGCCAGTCGCGGAAGAGGTTCTGGCCGAAGCCCTCCTTGTCGGTAGCCTTCAGGAACCGGGCGGGAATAATCTGGTCGGTGTCCACGTTCTCCACGGGGAGGGGAACACAGGTGGAAACGATGGTTTGGAATTTCTGTTTATTCATAGTTTAGGCTTTAATTCATTATCCTACTGTCAAAGTGCGCGGGTCGGTGATGACTCCTGTTACGGCAGCTGCCGCTGCGGTCAGCGGGCTGGCCAGTATGGTGCGGCTGCCAGGGCCTTGGCGTCCCTCGAAGTTTCGGTTGGAGGTGCTCACGCAGAGCTTTCCGGCAGGCACCTTGTCGTCGTTCATGGCCAGACAGGCCGAGCATCCCGGCTGACGTACCTCGAAGCCGGCCTCGCGGAGGATGGCGTCGAGGCCCTCTTCGTGTATCTGACGGCTGACGGCCCATGACCCCGGCACCAGCCATGCCACGACGTCGGGCGCCTTCTGCCGGCCCTTCACCAGCGAGGCAAAGGCGCGGAAGTCCTCAATGCGGCCGTTGGTGCAGGCACCCAGGAACACGTAGTCCACCTTCTGGCCCAGCAGACGCTCGCCAGACTTGAAGCCCATGTACTTGAGGGGGGCTTCGGGAGCGTCGGGTATCGTCTCGGTGATGCCTATACCCATGCCGGGATTGGTACCGTAGGTGATGCGTGGCTCAATGTCTTCGGCCTTGAATGTCAGCTCTTTGTCGAACACGGCGTCGGCCTCGCTCTTCAGCGTCCGCCAGTAGGCTACGGCCTTGTCCCACGCCTCGCCCTTCGGCGCATACTCGCGGCCACGGAGGTAGTTGAAGGTCGTCTCGTCGGGGGCGATGAATCCTCCCCTTGCCCCCATTTCTATGGAGAGGTTGCAGAGCGTGAGCCGTCCCTCCATGGACATGTCGCGTATGACGCTTCCGGCATACTCCACGAAGTAGCCCGTGGCGCCGCTGGTGCTGATTTGTGCCATGAGGTAGAGGGCCACGTCCTTGGGCGTGACACCCTCGGCGAGGCGTCCTTCGATGGTGATGCGCATGGACTTGGGCTTCTGCTGTAGGATGCACTGTGAGGCCATCACCATCTCCACCTCGGTGGTGCCAATGCCGAAGGCCACGGCCCCCATGGCCCCGTGGGTCGAGGTGTGGCTGTCGCCGCAGACGATGGTCATGCCCGGCAGCGAGAGGCCCTTCTCGGGGCCGACGACGTGGATGATGCCGTTGTCTGGCGAGAACATGCCGAAATGTTTCAGTCCGAAGTCGGCGGCGTTCTTAGCCAGGGCGTCTACCTGACGGCGGCTCACGGGGTCGTCGATGGGCTTGTCCTGGTCGTGGGTGGGCGTGTTGTGGTCGGGCATACAGACAATCCTCTCCGGACGAAAACAGCGCAGCCCGCGCTGACGCAGACCGTCGAAGGCCTGGGGCGACGTCACTTCGTGACAGTAGAGACGGTCAATGTACAACTGTGTGGGGCCGTCGGGCACGTTCTGTACCACGTGGGCATCCCAGATTTTGTCGAATAGAGTTTTCATATTGGTTTTGTTTAATCTGTCAAAGGTCATGGGCCGAAGGTCTGTTCTACTTTACCTCCTCACCTCCACTTCTCCTTTACTTATTTTATTCCGAAGTCTTGCTGTTGCTTCTCTACCTCTTCCAGCGAGCGTCGCCGCTCGGCTTCAGACATGGTCTCGGTGCTGGTCGTGGGGGTGTATGCGGCGGCGGTGTGGCTTCGGCTCTGCTTCTCATTGAAGCACTGTGGCAGCGTGGCGGGCACGCTCTCTATGGTCAGCGTGTCGGCCGTGGGTGCATGGACGCCCTCGTAGGTGGGACGCGCGATGATGTTGATTTTCCCGGCCTTGTGGGTGCTGCGCACGAGCACGGGTGCGCTGCCCCATTCCACCACCCTGGGATTGGCCCCTATCGTGGCATCGCCTATGATGCAGCCTTCGCCCTCGACGGTGAAGGTGACGCTCTCGCGGGCCAGCCGGCGCACATTGCCCTCGTCGTCGGTCACCTCGGCTACCACGACGATGAAGTCGCTGCCGTCGGCAACGAGCTGGCGACCCATCTCGTCGGCATAGAGTCGCAGCTTGGTGGAACGGCGCGAAGGCATTTTCTCTACGCGGCACACCACGCTGTCGCCAACGATGCCCTCGGCCACCAACTTCACATTCTGCCACGAGCGGCGGGTATAGCTCTGTTCGCGGGCCTTCCAGAAGTCCCAGAAACCGTGGAAGGTGACGGGGGTATTGGGTATTCCCTGCGCGTCGTGGACGACGGGCAGGGTGGCTGTCTTCCATCCGTCAAGGGCCGTCAGCCGTACACTGTCGCAGTTGCTGAAGATGGTCACGTCGTTGGGCGAGAACGGTGTCATCTCGTGGGCGATGAATAGGTTATAGGCATTAAGTTTGTCGTTGCTGTTGTAACCATCCTTATTACTTATAACTTTTGACTTATTACTTACTTGCGAGCGGAACATCTCGAAGGCATATTTCTTCTGGCGGAAGGCGTCGTAGATACCGCCCAGATAGGCATCGGGATGATAGCCTCGCTGATGGTCGAAGGGGTGCCACTGGCAACCGCCGATGAACTGCCGCTGGCCGTGGTACATCATGCCGTAGGTGTCGGCCAGCGAGAGGGCTGCGGTGAGCATGGGCTGCTCGCCCCAGCTGCGGGCGGCGCGGTTGATGGCATTGTGGGCATACCAGTCGTCGACATACTCACCCCACTCGCGGGTGAATACGCACTTGCCGTTGGCGTAGCCTCCCGGCTCCTTTATCTCCTTTCCCTCCTTTATCTCCTTTCCCTCCTTTATCTCCTTTACCTCCTTTATCTCCTTTACCTCCTTTATCTCCTTTGGAATGTTGTAGGCCCAGTCGTAGATGACGTCGTAGTTGTCCTTCA
The DNA here is from genome assembly GCA_946644025.1 of uncultured Prevotellaceae bacterium. The sequence goes on from CAMPCG010000131.1 coordinate 3,662, forward strand.
CCCCGGCAGAGTTCATGTCGGCGGCCGCGACGGGGCGTCCGGGGTAGGGATACTCCTCGCGCGTTACCTGCAGGGCCTTTAGGGCGAAGTCCTGGGGGAAGCGGGTCTCGTTGAGGATAGGCTCCCACATCAGCACACAGGGGTGGTTGCGGTCGCGGCGTATGATGTCGCGCGTGTTCTGGTGAACCATCTCGGCCCACTCAGGCGCCTTGTTCCAGAACTGCCAGCCGGGCGTGGGCACAATGATGAAGAGTCCCAGCTCGTCGCAGGCATCCATGAACGCGGGGTCCTGCGGGTAGTGGGCGGCGCGCACGATGTCCATACCAGCCTCTTTCAGCCTGAGGGCATCGCGCCATTGCTGGGAGTTGGGAAGGGCGTTGCCCACGTAGGCAAAGTCCTGGTGGCGGTTGCCGCCGATGAGCTGGTGGTAAGGCTTGCCGTTGAGCCAGAAGCCGTCCTTGCCGCGGAACTCGGCCTTGCGGATGCCCATGCGGACGATGCCGCCGTCGGAAGCAGACCTGACAGACCTGTCAGACCCTCCCCCTGACCCCTCCCTGTGAGGGAGGGGAGTAGTTACCTTTAGCTCCACATTATATAAATATGGTGTCTCGGGACTCCAGAGGTGGGGATTCTTAATGTTTGTTTTAAGTTTTGCAGTCTTATACTCCCCTTCTCGTAGGGTTAGCTTCTGCTTCAACGTTTTCACCACCTTTCCGTCCGCATCCTTAATCGTAGCAACTACCTCAGAGGTAACTACTCCCCTCCCTGCAGGGAGGGGCAGGGGGAGGGTCTGCTGTGGGAGGGTCTGCTGGGGGTGGCGGGTCTGCTGTGGGTAGTTCTGCAGCGCCTCTATTTCCACGTCTATAAACACGTCGGCGCTCTTTTCCGATATGTTGTCATAGTGCAGGAACACGCCGCCCCCGGCCATCTCCCCGCGTTCTATGGGGTCGGTGATGTGGACTGGCGGGAGACCCATCAGCCACACGTCGCGGTACATCCCGCCGTGGTAGGCAAAGTCCAGCTGCGACTGCTTCTTTCCGGGGGGATAGTTCGTGTCGTCGCTGTTGTCGGCCCTGACGGCAACGAGGCAGTCGTCGCCGGCCTTTATGCCTTGGGCCGAAAGGTCGATGCTGATGGGCAGATAGCCGCCCAGGTGTTCCTTCACCAGGCGTCCGTTCACGTAGACCTGCTGCTTTCCCATGATGGCCTCGAAGTGTACGAGCACCTGCTTGCCGGCCATGTCGGCGGGCACGGTGAAATGTTTCCTGTACCAGCACGGCCCCTGGTAGTTGCGGCCGCCGCTGACATCGGCAGGCTCCAGCTGGACACTGTGCGGCGCGCACACCACCTGCCAGGAGGAGTCGTCGAAGGCAACGGCCTCGGCCCCCTTGGCGTCGGAGGGAAGGAATCGCCATCCTTCGTTGAAATTAAAGACTACACGGCCACTGCCAGACAAGGGGAAAAAGCCTGCCACGGACTGGGCCGAAGAGGTGATAAACGATAGGTAAAAAGCAATAAATAATAGTAATGGTCTCATAATGGGGGCAAAGGTAAATATTTTTTACCGAACGGCAAAGTATAAGGGTGCTAAAATTAGTTAGCGTTTTCGTTTAGTCCGCATTTCAAGCTCTCCTCCCCTCGGGAGGGGGTGGGTTTGAGGGGGTGGTTTTGAGGGGCTGGGGGGTGGTTCTGAGATTTACAAACGCTGACAGTGTTTGTACAAACCACGTCGGCGTTTGTACAAACCACGTCGGCGTTTATACAAACACTGACGTGGTTTGTAGATTGTCCTTACCCTTTCTACATTTAAAATACGTTCAAAGACCACTTTTCCACGGCTCTTTCCCAACAACAGAACGGCTGAGACCGTAGGGAATCTTCCGTACTGTGTGGTTGAAAGCTGCCCGTATAAGGATGCTAAAATTAGTTAGCGTTTTTGTTCAGTTCGCAATTTATTAGTACCTTTGCGGCCAATTGCTAACTGAAAAGACAAGCTATGGAAGACTTTATACACCTACACGTACATACCTATTATAGTATTCTCGACGGACAGTCGAGCATTAAGCGCCTGGTGGACAAGGCCGTGAAGGACGGCATGAAGGGCATGGCCGTCACCGACCACGGCGATATGTTCGGCATCAAGGAGTTTCACGACATCTGCAACGGCGTGAACAAGCAGCGCAAGAAGGACGGGCTGGAACCCTTCAAGCCCATCTTCGGATGCGAGATGTACGTAGCCCGCTACGGCCCCAAGGAGCAGAAGAACGGCAAGCAGGACCAGAGCGGCTACCACCTCATCGTGCTGGCCAAGAACTACCAGGGCTACAAGAACCTCATCAAGCTGGTCAGCAACTCGTGGACCGACGGCTACTACATGCGTCCGCGTACCGACCGCGCCGACCTGGAGCGCTATCACGAGGGGCTCATCGTCTGCTCGGCCTGCATTGCCGGAGAGGTGCCCAAGAAAATTCTCAACGGCGACATTGCTGGAGCACGCGAGGCCATAGAGTGGTATCACAACCTCTTCGGCGAGGACTATTACCTGGAGCTCATGCGCCACGAGGTGAAGGACCCCTCGATACGTGCCAACCGAGAGACCTTTCCCCTGCAGCAGCAGGCCAACAAGGTCCTGATAGAGCTGGCCCGCGAGTACGGCATCAAGCTCGTCTGCACCAACGACTCCCACTTCGTCGACGAGGAGAATGCCGAGGCCCACGACCACCTGCTGTGCCTCTCCACGGGCAAGGAGCTCGACGACCCTACGCGAATGCTCTACACCAAGCAGGAGTGGTTCAAGACACGGGCCGAGATGAACGAGGTGTTTGCCGACATACCCGAGGCACTCTCCAACACGCTCGAGATACTTGACAAGGTCGAAATCTACAGCCTCGACCACGACCCCATCATGCCCTTCTTCCCCATCCCCGAGAGCTTTGGCACTGAAGAGGAGTGGCGCAAGAAGTTCACCGAGGACGACCTCTACCGCGAGTTCACCACCGACGAGAACGGAGAGAACCCTCTGCCCGCCGACGTGGCCGACAAGAAGATTGCCAAGCTGGGCGGCTACGACAAGATATACCGCATCAAGTTCGAGGCCGACTATCTGGCCAAGCTGGCATACGAGGGAGCATACCGTAGATACGGGAGTGAAAGGGGAGTGAATGGGAGTGAAAGGGGAGTGAAAGGGACATTACCACCTGCCGAGGAAGGTGGGAATGAACAAACGTCCCCTTCACTCCCCTCTCACTCCTCTTTCACTTCCCCTTCTCTCCCTAAAGAGGTTGACGACCGCATACGCTTCGAGCTCCACATCATGAAGACGATGGGCTTCCCGGGCTACTTCCTCATCGTGCAGGACTTCATCAACTCGGCCCGCGACGAGCTGGGCGTGTGGGTAGGCCCGGGACGTGGCTCCGCTGCCGGCAGCGTGGTGGCCTACTGCCTCGGCATTACGAAGATAGACCCTCTGAAGTATGACCTCCTGTTTGAGCGTTTCCTTAACCCCGACCGTATCTCGCTGCCCGATATTGATACCGACTTCGACGACGACGGGCGCGGCAAGGTGCTCAAGTGGGTGGAGGACAAGTACGGCCACGAGAACTGCGCACACATCATCACCTACGCCTCGATGGCCACGAAGAACTCTATCAAGGACGTGGCGCGCGTAGAGAAGCTGCCGCTCGCTACGAGCAATGCCCTGTGCAAGGCCATACCCGACCGTCTGCCCAACGGACTGAAGATGAACCTGACCAATGCTATCAGTTGTACTCCCGAGCTGCGCGATGCCGAAGCCAGCAGCGACCCCGTACTGGCCAACACCATCAAGTATGCCAAGATGCTCGAGGGCACCGTGCGCGGCACTGGCATACACGCCTGCGGATTCATCATCTGCCGAGACCCCATCAGCGACTGGGTGCCCGTCAGCACGGCCGACGACCCCGACTTCAAGGACACCAAGACTAACTGCACACAGTACGACGGACACGTCATCGAGTCTACCGGACTCATCAAGATGGACTTCCTCGGCCTCAAGACGCTCTCCGAGCTGAAGGAGGCTTGCGCCAATATCAAGCAGACACTCGGCATCGACGTGGACCTCGACAATATTCCCATCGACGACCCCAAGACCTACGAACTCTACCAGCAGGGACGTACCATAGGTACCTTCCAGTTCGAGT
>CAMPCG010000132.1 GCA_946644025.1 uncultured Prevotellaceae bacterium
GTCGATGATGCTGGCAATGTCGGCCACGTCTACGGTGCCGTCGGCGTTGACGTCGCCCTTCAGCGTCTGGGGCTCCTTTCCCCAGCCGTTGGCCTTGGCGAAGGCTTCCCATATCTCGGCGTCGGTCAGCTCGCTGCCCATGTAGAAGCCCACGTTGGTAGGCTGGTTGTAGCCCACCTGCTCGTGTATGCACTGCATGAAGTAGGTGTGGTCGAGCATAAGCCAGGGAACGCGGTGCGTGGTGGGGTACCAGGTGGTGAAGAGCTTGAGGTTGCTGAGTTTGGTGACGTCGGGCACGATGACCTCCTCGCGCCAGTCGCCGAGCATGTCGCCGTACCATCCGGGATTAGACTTCGTCGAGTTGTTGAACGAGATGTCGAAGCGATATATGGTGAAGGTGCGCCCGTGGCTGAAGCTGTTGATGATGCCCTCGTTGATCATCTGGCGGTTGAGGTATCCGTCGAACCAGATGCCGGCATTGGCCGAGTCCTCCTTCTTGCGTGTGCCGTCGGTGGCGTTCAGGGGCTGTCCGTCCTGGGTGAAGAGCTCGTTGCCATATTTCCAGAACTCGCATCCGGGCGAGGCGGGGTCCACGTCGGCCACCATGCAGCGTCCCTGGTCGTTGTCCTGTGCCGCCACGATGCTCCAGATGGTGCTGCCCGTCTTGGCGTCGTGCAGTGCCACCTCGGTCTTGCCGTTCTCCAGGCAGTGGTAGACCTGCAGCCCGTCGTAGTCTTTCTGGAACACGCCCACGTGGTTGGCGTCGCCATGTCCCAGCCCGGTGGTCCACAGGCCGGTGCCGTCGTTGTCCCATGCACACGAGCCGTACATCACCTCGTCGAGTCCGTCGCCGTCGAGGTCGGCCACGTTGAAGGCATGGTTGCCCTGTTTGGCGTATGCGCTGTTCAGCTTGCCGTCCTTGTTCGTGTCCTTTCCCCCAGCCTGGTCGGTGTCCAGCTTCCACAGGTGCGTCAGCGTAGCGTCGAACTGCTTCGTCTCGGGCGACTTGATGCCTCCGGTGGAATAGAACCCGGCAGTGGGTGTGCGGTCATACTGCCAGCCCTCGACGATGGTGCGTCCGTAGACGCCGCGGCCGAGGAACACCTGCATACCCCTTCCCTCGCGGAACTTGGCCACGCCCAGTCGCAGGGAGTTGGCCAGCTTCCACTGGTATTTCTTTTCGCGGGGGTCCCACTTCCAGTCGTTGGCCTCCCAGTTCTTGGCCCACTCTGCGGGCGACTGTCCTTCGGGAGCGCGTGCGATGAAGTTGGCGCGTGCCAGCTCGCGGCCCGTCTTTCCGTCGATGACGCTGAAGAACTCCGGTCCGCCGTAGCCCTTGGGGCCGTCGCCGGTGTAGTGACCCGCTGGCCAGATGCTGCGGTAGTCCACCCTGCCGTCGCCGTCGGTGTCGGGAATCTCGTAGCCGTCGCCGAAGACGGTGCCCTCTCCGGTCTTCGTCACCACCTCGGCACAGCCGTCGCCGTCGAGGTCGGCCACGGCGAAGTTGATGCTGTTGCCGGCAATGATGTTGGGCCCCGACTTGACGCGCCAGAGCAGGGTGCCGTCGAGCCGGTAGGCATCGAATATGGCGATGTGGCGAGCCCTCGGGTCGCTGTCGCCGGCGCCCTCGCTGGTGCCTTTCACGGAGCCGTCGCTATTATAATAGGTGAGCAGCCGCTTCACGACAATCTCCATGCGCCCGTCGCCGTCGAGGTCGCCCACGGAGCAGTCGTTGGCCTGGTACTTGAACTCATTGGGATAGTCCGAGCAGTCGTCGGTGGGCTGCAGGGGAATCTCGATGTAGGGCAGCTTGCCCGTCATCTGCGCCTTCGGCATGGCATAGCTGCCGATGTAGTCGTCGGCCGAAGTGGCGCTGGCGTAGGTGAGGCGATACCACACGCTGTCGCCGGGGATGGTCGTCAGCGGCGCGTGCTGGTAGCAGGTGGCCTTGATGCCCTTGTTCTTCAGCTTGAAGGGGTTGTTCACGCTGGTAAACTTCACGCCGTCGACCGAGCGCCACAGGTTGAACTCGGTGCTGTCGGTGTCGCCAGGCAGCATACGCCAGGAGACGAGCACCTTGTTGAAGTACTTGGAGTAGTCAGAGCCGCTGGTGGTGACGTTGGTGGTGTTGCATATCGAGGCCCACAGTCCGCGGTCTTTGGCCACGGCCACGGGCAGCTGGGCAAGGGCCGTCGAGAGACTGCACGCAGCAACCGAGAGAGTTACAAATAGTTTTTTCATAACGTTAACGGGACTTAGCTACTGTTTGATGGCCTCGCAAACGGCCTGTGCTATGCGTGCCGCGCCTTTGTCGTTGGGGTGAATCATGTCGCTGGTCATGTCCTTCGGGTCGGTGACGACGGGGTGCAGGTCAATGAACGTCAGGTTGTTCTTCTTAGTCACGCGCTGTATGGCGGGTATCACCTCGTTGACGATGACCGAGTCGGTGATGCCCCACTTGTCGCGGAAGGGCTTGATGGGCGAGCAGAGGAATATCTGCGGCTTTGCGGCGCGCTGCATCTTCTTCGTTGGCCGTCCCTTCTTGTCGAGCACGGGCACGAGGGGCTTCAGCGTGTCAATCATGGCCTGCATGTCGGCCTCGAAGTCCTGCTTGTGGGCGTTCCAGTTATAGTCTTTCGAGTCGTTGGTGCCCAGCTTGACGACGACGATGTCGGGCCGGAAAGCCTGTGCGTCGCGCCATGCCTGCTCCTTCATGTAGGGATGGTCGCCCTTCTGGAGCATGGTGCGCGCGCCAACGCCGTAGTTCTTCACGTAGTAGCCGTCGCCCAGGAGGCGCTGCAGCTGGGCGGGATAGCCGTTCAGCTCCTGCATGTCGATGCCCGAGCCGTGGGTGATGCTGTTGCCTATACAGGCCACGCGGATGGCGTCCTGACGCGGCGACTTCAGCGTCTGGAGCCATTGCTGCAGGTCGGTGAGCATCTGGTCGTGGTAGGTCCAGCTGTCGCGGAAGCCGAAGCCGTGGCCGCCAGTGGGATAGACGTAGAGGGCGCAGTTGTTGCCGGCTTTCCTCATGGCGGTGTAGTAAGGTATGGCGTTGGTGACGACGGGCACGGTGCGGTCGTCGCTGGCGGTGAGGATGATGGCCGGCGGCGTGAGGTGGCTGCGCACGGCGTTCTGGTTGGAGAAGGCCTTGACGAGCTGCTCGTCCTTCACGCCCTCCTCACCCAGGAAGTTGTGGGCCGAGCCGCGATGACCTTCGCGGTCGTTCATCGAGATGACGGGATAGAAGAGGATGCTGAAGTTGGGCCGGCAGTCGAACTCGCTGTGGGTCGACACCGTCGAGGCCAGGTGACCTCCGGCGGAGAAGCCCATGATGCCTACATCGTAAGGGTTGACGGCCCACACGGCGGCAGAGTCGCGCACGGTGCGAATGGCCTGCTGGGCGTCGCCCATGGGCACGGTGCGGTCGCCCTTGGGCATACGGTAAGTGAGCACGAAGAAGGCAATGCCCTGACGGTTGAACCACGGTGCCCACTGGTGGCCCTCATGGTCGACGGCCAGGTGGGAATAGCCGCCGCCGGGACAGCACACCACGGCGCGGCCCGTGGGACGCTCGGGCAGGTAGGCCACCATGTTGGCCTGGCCGTCGGGCGTGATGTTCACCGTGAGCTTACGCGCCGTCTGGGCTGCGCAAAGCGAGAATTGAAAAACAAGGAGTGACAGGAAAGTTAGTAGTTTTTTCATAGATGTAGTATTAATAGTGAATTGTTTGCTGCTTTCTCTTACGCCTCTTCGCTCTTCCAGCCCGTGATGTTGCGTTCCTGCTGCGAGAAGGCGAGGCCGACCTTGAAGACGGGTCGGCCGTCGAGGGCGTATTTGCGGGCGTAGCCGCGCTCGTCAATCTGCTTTAAGGCGGCCTCGACGGTGTCGTCATACTTCAGCTCCATGATGTAGATACCCTTAGGCATCTTCAGCGTCAGGTCGGCACGGCCCTTGGCACTCGGCTCCTCACAGATGAGGTCTGCACCGTATGAAACGAGCAGCGTGTAGAGCAGGGCGTGATAATAGTGTTCGTTCTCATTGCCCTGAGCCAGGTGGTAGGGTACTCCGGCATAAAACGTCTGGAGGGCCGCAATGAACGCCGGCAGGTCGCCACTGTCGCGGAAGTCGTAATAGGCATCGAGGAACACCATGCGATTGCGGTCGTCGGGCTTGATATTTGTAATGATGCGAAAGAGGCAGTCGGCAAAGCCACGACGGACCTCCCCATTGGGCATTCCCAAGACAAACATCTTGCGGTCGGGCTGATAAGACTTGATGGTGAGGTAGCCGCTCTGATAGAGTATGGGCAGCGGCATGTCGTAATTGTCAAATGGCAGGTCGAAGGCAGACGACGGACAGCGCACGTCTTCTAAGCTGGACAAATCCACTGGCGGCATCTTTGAGAGCATGTCGATGAGGGCGCGCGTAGTGCCGCTCTCAAACCAGTAGTCGGAGACATCGCCCGACTTGAAGGCCTTGAACAGACTGAAAGGATTATACATATCGTTCTTCCCCATGCCGAAGTGATAGCCGTCGTAGTTCGACTTCAGTTCAGCCAGCATCGTGTCGTAGTCCCTCCCTTGCTGCCCAGCCAGCAGCTCAATGTCGGGTCTCAGGGTGGTAGTAAGTTCCTCTTCCGAAATGCCACAAATAGTGTCGTAAGCCGACTGCATAGAAATATTCTCCAGCTGGTTCAGCTTGCTGAAGATGCCCATCTGCGAGAACTTCGATATGCCGGTGATGAAGACGAACTGCAAGTGCGAGTCCTCGCTCTTCAGCGGGCCGAAGAGATTCTGGAACCGGCGACGTGCTGCCGTGGTCTTTTCCTCATTGCCCAGGTTGTGGAGGACGAAGTTGTCGTACTCGTCGACCAGCACCACCACCTTATGACCCGTCTGCTGCTCGGCGGTGAGGATGAGGTTTATCATCCGCACATTGACATTCTTCTTGTCGGCGGGGGTGATACCATACTTCTGTTCATAGCGTGACAGCGTAAAGTCTATGAGGACGTCCAGCTGTTCCAAGTCCTCCAAATCGCCGGCACTGAAGTCAAAGCGCAGCACGGGGTGGTGCTCCCACTTCCAATCGGTCTGGGCGATGAACAGCTGTGGCTGCTCAATGCCGTCATCGGTGGTGAACGCCTCGAACAGCTCCCGCCGCCCCTCGAACAGCATCGCCAGCGTATCGACCAGCAGCGACTTGCCGAAGCGCCGGGGGCGGCTAAGAAAATAGGGCTTGCCCTCGGTTATCATCTTATAAACAAGTGGCGTCTTGTCCACATACACGTATCCATTGTTCCGGATGAACTCGAAACTCTGAATTCCTACAGGGTATTTGCGTTTTGCAGAAACGACCATAGCTATTAGTGATTAACGATTTGCAGATTTATAAGTCCCCTTCCTTCTGCTCCCGAGGGAGGGGCTTTTAGGTGAGCCGCCACATGACCACTTTGCTGCGGGCCACCTCTACATTGCCGTCCTTGCAGATGCGGACGCAGTATTCATTGTCTCCCGTCTGCTCGCGGTAGAAGGAGAGGCGGTCGCCGGCGTGGGCCTCGGCCACGTAGGCAATCTCGAAGCGGTGGATGGCGTGGTCACGATACCAGTCGAGGGGCCAGAGGTCGAGCACGTGCTCTATGTACTTCACGGAGTTGATGTGGCCGTTGATGTCCACGTCGTTGTAATAGGTGTCAATCTCTCGCACCAGCCCTGCCTGGTCCGACATGCGCACGCGGCCGCCCTTGTCGATGGGACAGGGCTTGTCCTTCTCTATCCACTGCTCTATGGCCCCGTCGTCGATGGCGAAGATGTCGGTGGGCTGGCGCGTCTCGGTGTCAATCATCGCCCAGATGCTGCGGCCGAAACCATACTCCCGCCCGTCATCACCGACGACGGCGAAGTTGCGGCTGGTGAAGTAGCGCATGGCGTTCTCCACCCATGTCTCGACGTTGAACCTGGTGTACTGGCGGGGCATCTCGGTCATCTCGATGGCCAGGCGCGAGAGCACCCACGAGCGCTGCATCGCCATGAGCCGTTTCATGCCGAAGCCACGGTCGGTGCTGTGGAAGTCGGCGGCATTAAGCAAATGATTTCCCAGGTGCCCCATGAAGAGGCGACCTGAGAAATCACAATGGAAGGGTTCGGCAAGGAACTCGTATCGTCCTACTTTGTCCATAATTCTGTTAAAAGGGAAGTGAAGGGGAAGTTAAAGGGGAGTGAAGGGGGAGGGAAAGGGACGATAGCTTCTGCCATGAAGGTGGCGCAAGAACTATCGTCCCTTTCACTCCCCCTTCACTCCCCCTTCACTCCCCTTGCACTCCATTTTATTAAATACCTAACTTCTTTCTAATGTCCTTGGGAATGGCGTTCTTGTTCACGAGGAAGTCCATGGTGTTGGCGGCGATGAAGGTCTTGGTCATGTACCACACACCCTTGTAGTCGCCGGTCTCGCCCCACGAGTTCTTCACCATGTAGTACTCCTTACCGTTCTGGTCCTTGGCCACGCCGTAGATGAGCATACCGTGGTCGTCGGTCAACTCCCAGTTGTCGAAGCGCTCCTGGCGCAGCTCCTGGGTGGCGGTAATCTCGGGCACGTTCACGCCGAGCGAGTCGATGACGTTGCGCTTCTCCGTTGCGGGCAGCTTGAGCCACTTGGCCATGTCGCTGCCGCGCAGGCTCTGCGTGGCCTTGCCGTCGATGGCGTAGGCCAGGCCCTTGCGGGTGAAGCCGTCCTCGGAGACGTCGCCGCCCCAGGCCACGGTGTAGCCCTTGTCGATGGCGTTGTCGATGACCTGCATCATCTCGTCCATGGGCAGGTTATAGGAAAGGGGGAAGCGCCAGTTGTCCTGCACCTCGACGGCGAAACCGGTGTAGAAGGGGTGGTGGGTGTAGCTGGTGATGGAGACATAGTCGTCGAGGTTCAGTCCGAGGCTCTGGCAGAAGGTCTTCGGCGTGTACTCCTTGCCCTCGTACATGAACTTCTCGGGGCACTGGCCCAGGTAGGCGTCGAGGATGCCCTGCAGACCCACCTTCCACTGGCCCGAAATCTTCTTGGCCGAGCTCTTGGAGATGGCGGCCACGTAGGGCTCGAGCAGGGAGAAGAACTCATTGAAGTTGTTGAGCGAGTCACCGTAGAGCGAGCCGGGGAAGGGCATGGCGTCCTCCGGGCAGATGCCCCACGTCTTCAGCGTCTGGAGCACGTCCTCGGCCGAGCCGCCCTGAGAGAACTGGCAGTCGCCGTGGTAGCGCACCACCTGGGTGGCACGTTCCATGTAGGTCTTGTTGGCCACGAAGCTCTCGCAGAGGTCGTAGGTCTTGCCCGTGGCCTTCAGTATCTCGGCCTCGAAGAACGACAGCGTGGAGTAGTCCCAGCAGGTGCCTGAGCGGTTCTGGTCTTTCATCGACGTGATGGGGTTCTCCTTGACGGTGGTGAACACGGGCTTGTTGGGGTTCACCGAGTCTTTCTTCTCCTCGGCGGCCGTAGCAGCCGTTGTGCCCAGTGCCATGGCGGCAAGCAGGGCAAGTGGTAAAATTTTCTTCATATAGTTTAAGTATTAAAATGTTAAGACAAATTAGCTTTTGCCTTGAATTGTGCGGCAAAGTTACGAATATTTCCCGTAAAGGAAGAAAAAAACAGCATTTTTCTATGCCAGTAGTCAAACTTTTCTTTATTTTCACCGTGTCTATCCTCTTGTGGCGAAGACAAACTTTAAGTATAAGCCTAGTTCTATTAATCCGCTATATAGTGCGCAGCCGCTCCCCTCCCCTGCTGGGGACTACCCTTTATACACATCTTGGACTAACGTTTGCGCAGCCTTGCCCCGTA
>CAMPCG010000133.1 GCA_946644025.1 uncultured Prevotellaceae bacterium
GCGAAAACATGAAATACTTCCTCGAGGCCATCATGCCCACCTGCGAGGAGTGCGACATGAACATGTGCGTGCATCCCGACGACCCGCCCATCGAGATTCTGGGACTGCCGCGCATCGTGCGCACGGCCGACGACATACGCTGGTTCCTCAACGCCGTGCCCAACAAGCACAACGGCCTGACCTTCTGCGCCGGTTCGTTGAGTGCCGGGGCCTATAACAACGTGGTAGAGATGGCCCGCGAGTTTGCACCGCGCACCCACTTCGTCCACCTGCGCTCATGCCACATCTTCCCTAACGGCGACTTCACCGAGGCCAGCCACCTGGGCGGAAGGGCCGACATCATCGAACTGTGCCGTATCTTTGAGAAAGAGAATCCGAAGCTGCCCATGCGCGTAGACCACGGCATGACCTTCACCGACCAGCCCGGAGGAATCATGGACGAGAGCAGCCACGGCCACAATGCGGGCTACACCCTCCTGGGACGTATGTTCGCGCTGGGACAGGTGCAGGGCATACTGGCCACCGTAGACCGTGAATTGGGAATAGAGTACAAACAGCCTGGATTCTTTGATTAATTGGAAGATAGGGGAGCGCGGGCGTCCTCGTCCGCATGAAATTAAGATTGAAGGATGAAACAACTATATTTATTATTAACCTTCTGTGCCGTGTTTGCCATGAAGGCGGCGGCGCAGACTAATCCGTACCTCTGCTGCGAGGACACTTGTGCCCACACCCACGGCATCGACATGAGCCACTACCAGGGTGAAGTTTTCTGGGAAACCATCGGCGAGCACACCAACATGGCCTACGTCTACCTGAAGGCCACCGAGGGCGGCGACCGCATTGACGCACGCTATGAGCGAAACATAGACCTGGCTCACCGCCACGGACTGAAGGTGGGCAGCTACCACTTCTTCCGGCCTAAGACTCCGTTGCGCCAGCAGCTGAAGAACTTCAAGACCCAGTGCCTGCCAGGAGAGCAAGACCTCATACCCATGCTCGACGTGGAGACAACGGGAAACCTGAGCTCGAAGGCTTTCTGCGACTCACTGCGTAAGTTCTTGGTTCTTATGGAGGAAGCCTACCATCAGAAACCATTGGTCTACACCTTCCGCAACTTCTACAACAAGCACTTGCAGGGTGTGCTCGACGACTATCACCTGATGATTGCCATGTACAGCGACGAGATGCCCATGCTCGCCGACGGACGCGACTACACCATCTGGCAGTATACCAGCAAAGGGCGCATCGTGGGAGTGACGACAGAGGTGGACAAGAGCCGATTCATGGGCAAACACTCACTGCGGGAGATACGATACAGACATTAACACCCAACACCCCTATATGGCAGAGACAACCAACAATATTCTGGAAAAGCTCGACGGACTGGAAAGCCGCTTCGAGGAAGTATCGACACTCATCACCGACCCCAACGTCATTGGCGACCAGCAGCGCTTTGTCAAGTTGACTAAAGAGTACAAGGACCTTTCGGACATCATGGATGCCCGCAAGCGCTACATTGCCTGCCTGAACGGCATACGTGAGGCAAAGGACATACTGGCCAACGAGGACGACCCCGAGATGAAGGAAATGGCGCGCGAGGAGCTGGCCGCCAACGAGGCCCTGCAACCCAAGCTGGAGGAGGAGATAAAGATTGCACTCATACCCAAGGACCCCGAAGACGCGAAGAACGTGCAGATGGAGATACGCGCCGGGACGGGTGGCGACGAGGCCTGCCTCTTCGCCGGTGACTTGTTCAAGATGTACAAGAGCTTCTGCGAGTCGAAGGGCTGGAGCCTCAGCGTCACCGACTTCAACGAGGGTGCCGTGGGCGGATACAAGGAGATAGACTTCGCCGTCTCGGGGGCCGATGTCTACGGCACGCTGAAGTACGAGAGTGGAGTTCACCGCGTGCAGCGTGTTCCTGCCACCGAGACGCAGGGACGTATGCACACCTCGGCTGCCACCGTCGCCGTGCTGCCCGAGGCCGACAAGTTCGAGGTCCATATCAACGAGGGCGAGATAAAGTGGGACACGTTCCGCTCCTCCGGTGCCGGCGGACAGAACGTGAACAAGGTTGAGTCGGGCGTTCGCCTGCGCTATATGTGGAAGAACCCCAATACGGGTGAGACTGAGGAAATACTCATCGAGTGTACCGAGACGCGCGACCAGCCGAAGAACAAGGAGCGCGCCCTTTCCCGCCTCTATACCTTTATATACGACAAGGAGCACCAGAAGTACATCGACGACATCGCCTCGCGCCGAAAGACGCTCGTCTCCACTGGCGACCGCTCGGCAAAGATACGCACCTACAACTTCCCGCAGGGCCGGGTGACCGACCACCGCATAGGCTACACCACCCACGACCTGCAGGGATTCCTCGCCGGCGATATTCAGCCCATGATTGATGCGCTCACCGTGGCTGAGAACGCCGAGCGAATGAAGGAGACAGAACTATAAACAACTTTTTAAACGAAGTAGTTATATGGGACTTTGGAATGACATTAAAAAGGAATGGACCTGGGCCAGCATCAAGGAGAACTGGCGCGACTATGTTGCCGTCTTTATGGCTGCGATCGTAGCCCAAGAACTTTCCAAGGGAAGCACTTGGCTCTGGTTCCTTCTGTGGGTAGTAACCTTTGTAGCTACAAGATTTGTCCTCCTGATAATTGTAAGACTCGTAAAGTATAACCATCATGACACGAGAAGCATTAATACAGCAAATACGTGAGAAGCAGTCGTTCCTCTGCGTAGGCCTCGACCCCGACATTAAGAAGATTCCGCAGTGTGTCATCGACGACTGCAAGGCCGAGCTGGGCGATGACGAGGAGTACGACGACACGCTCGCCATCATGGCGTTCAACCAGGCCATTATCGACGCCACCGCACCTTACTGCGTGGCCTACAAGCCCAACCTCGCCTTCTACGAGTCGCTGGGCTCCATGGGCGTGGCAGCCTACGAGGAGACGGTGGCCTATCTGCGCGAGAACTATCCCAACCACTTCATCATCGCCGACGCCAAACGTGGCGACATCGGCAACACGTCGAAGATGTATGCCCGTTCGTTCTTCGAGGGCGACACGCAGGTCGACGCCCTCACCGTTGCTCCCTATATGGGCGAGGACAGCGTCGCTCCCTTCCTCGACTATGCCGGTAAGTGGGTGGTGCTGCTGGCGCTGACCAGCAACAAGGGCAGCCAGGACTTCCAGCTCTTCGAGGACCGTGACGGGTTGCGTCTCTTTGAAAAAGTGCTGCACCAGAGCCAGCAGTGGGGCACGGAGGAGAACATGATGTACGTCGTCGGTGCCACTCAGGGCCGTATGTTCGAGGACATCCGCAAGATAGCTCCGCGTCACTTCCTGCTCGTCCCCGGCGTGGGCGCACAGGGCGGTTCGCTCGAAGAGGTCTGCCGATATGGCATGACAGCGGACTGCGGCCTGTTGGTGAACTCCTCACGAGGCATCATCTACGCTTCGTCGGGCACCGACTTTGCCGAAGTGGCTGGCATAAAGGCAAAGGAGTTGCAAGAGCAGATGGCCCTGCAGCTGGAGAATTATTCGTAGCGCATAGACTTGGCCGGGTGTATGCGCGATACAAGGTAGCTGGGGCCGATGAGCACCAGCACACTGATAAGGAGCGTGGCGGCGTTCAGCAATAGAAAGACGGGAATGTTCATCTCCATGGGAGCCTTGCTGACGTAGTAAGTCTGAGGGTCGAGCGAGACGAGGCCCGTCTGTTGCTGGAGCAGCACGATGCCGATGCCGATGATGTTTCCCCACAACATTCCCCGGCCAATGATGAACACCGCAAACCAAAGGAAGGTATGGCGCACGGTCTTATTCCGTGCGCCAAGCGCTTTCATCACGCCAATCATCTGTGTACGTTCCAGAATGATGATGAGCAGTCCGCTTATCATCGTGAATCCTGCCACGGCCACCATCAAGGCCAGGATAATCCACACATTGATGTCGAGCAGCTCCAGCCAGGAGAACACCTGGGGGTAGGCTGCGGTGATGGTCAGCGGCGCCATGAGGTTGCCGTTGGCATCGTATCGTCCCTTGAGCTGCAGGGCCACCCTGCGGTTCGTCTCGTCGAGGCGGGAGAAGTCGTCCACCTGCAGTTCAGCTCCCGTACACTCGTCGCCTGTCCAGCCGTTCAGCTTACGGGTGGCATAGAGGTCGGTGAGACAAATCAGGTCGTCGAACCGCTTCATGTTCGTCTGGTAGATAGCGTTCACGGTGAAGCGGCGGGCGCGCACATCGTCCGTGCTGATGAAGTAGGCGTGAACACGTTCGCCCACCTTCAGCCGCAGTTTGTCGGCCATGGTCTTCGAGATGACGAGGGGGTAGCTCGTGGCCGTGTCGCAGAACGCGGGCAGCTCACCCTCCAGCAGACACTCGTTGAGGAACGTCGTGTCATATTCCGGCCCGATGCCCTTCAGCATCACGCCCAGGAAGTCGTCGTCGGTCTTGAGTATTCCCTGCGTCATGGCCACACGTCCCACGTGGCTGACACCCTCCACGCTTTCCAGCTCACGCATCAGGCTGTCGCCGATGCACACCGTGCGGTTGCCGGCGGTCATCGCCACCGACTGCACGTTCATCACCTGTATATGGCTGCCAAAGCCCGCCACCTTGTCCCTGATGGTGTGCTTGAAGCCCAGCACCACGCTCACCGTGACAATCATCACGGCCAGTCCGATGGCCACCCCGATGGTGGCAATCCTGATGGCCGGGCGGCTCACCTTCCGGCGGTCGCCCTCTTCGCCGTAGATGCGGCGCGCTATGAAAAGGGGGAGGTTCAATGTGTTTGTTCCTTGAATTAGGCCACAAATGTACGGATTATTCTACAAACAGCCAAACATTTACCTTCTTTTCTGCATAGAAACACAAAAAACTGTTAAAAGAGGCATTGCAAAGAAAACTTTTTGGCTCACGTCAGCACCTTTTACGGAATTATAATTACCTTTGCCATGAAAATAGTATTGACAAGACAAAACGGACATTAAGCTTTTGTAGCTTCTCTTAGGAATCTGGACAATTCCGACACGATAGAAGGTGCATCAGTTCTAATGCCACGCTGCTGAGGCGTGGGCATGACTGATTTCTATCGTGGGCAAGTCCAGAGCCTCTAAGAGAGATCCATAAAAGTCATTGCCCATGCTTTTCTTTTTCTTTGACATAAGGACAGGATATTTCGACAGAAGGACAAAAGGACAGAATCAACTGAGACAAAAGAACATAGTAACAACCAAACTAAAAACAAGCAAAAGCGTATGAAAACCAGACAATTACTCCTCGCCGCCGTCACCGCCCTTGTGATGGCCGCCACCGCCGTGCAGCACGCCGCAGCCCAGACCTTGAAGGTACACCACGCCAGCGGTGCCGCCACCGACGTCGTGCTGAACACGGAGACCACGGTGAAGTTTCAGGACGACCGCGTGCTCCTCTCCCAGCCCTCACAGACCCGCGCCTTTGCCAAGGCCGACGTGCTCCGCTTCACCTACACCGTGCTGCGCCATGATGTCAACGGCGACAGCAAGGTCGACGTGGCCGACATTGCCTCCGTCATCGACGTTATGGCCGGTGCTGGCTCAGGCTCCGGTGTAGGGGCAGGCTCCGTGCCAGCCCGTGAGGCCGACGTGAACGGCGACGGCAGCGTCGACGTAGCCGACATCGCCTCCGTCATCGACAAGATGGCCGAGCTGGCACGCCTCGCCACCCAGCCGCTGCAGGCTCCCGGCACCAACGGCTCCATCGGCGAGGCGTTCTACATATACCGCAACGACGGCCGGTTCAACGCCTTCTTCCGCGTGGAGATAGACTCCATCGGCTTCTCACGCTACGACGGCGACAGCCTCCGCCACAGCAAGATTGCCTCGCAGGTGGTCTACACCCCCGACAGCACCTACATGATTCCCCTCGTGGCCATCGACAGCGTGGGGTTCGTACAGCCCGAGACCATAGTCAGCAACGACGTGTTCCCACTCACGGCAGAACATTCGCCCTATATCTCTGATGCCGACACACTCAAGTTCACCATGTCTGCCTCCACACCTGAGGCACTACGCCCCAAGGTTGGCAATATTGTAGTGGCCACTGCAGATTGTGATGCCTTCCCCGACGGCATCGTGGCCCGTGTTAAGTCGGTTGGTAATACAGGGTCTGGCTATCTCTATCAATGTTCAATTGCCACCCTTGAAGATGTGTTCGACCAGTTAGTAATATATTCTAAGAGCGTAGAGTCCATTGGCGAGACCTCAGCATCAAGGGGCTTCGATTTACGCAAGGCAACGCTGACCGCCGAATTGTGGAACCTCAACTGGTCGCGCACTATTGAGGGTGGCGGCACCACGACGACGCTGGGCGTGGGCGACCGAGCAACGGTTACCGTAACGGCACGAAAGACACTTACGACGCCGTTCTTCCTACAGGTAGAACTGCAAAACACACTCTCAGCCGACATTGACTTCAAGGCGAAGAGCTCCGTCGGACATTTTGAACAGCGGCAGATTGGCAACACCCTTTCAGTAGGAAAGATAACGATTCCCTACACCGCAGGCTTGCTCTGGCTCACGCCTAAAATATCTCTCTATGGTTATTTTCAGGAGGAAGGCAAAGTAGAACTAAACTATTCCGGATTCTTCAACCGGACAGACCGGCTTGGCTTTACCTATACGGAAGGAAACTGGTCGTTCTATCATGCCCCTTCTACCAATGCTGGGACCGACGTGGCACAGCTGAGTATGGAGGGCTATGCCGAGGTAGGCCTGAGACCGCAGATTGACTTCTCCCTGAACGGACGCAAGGCAGGTTTCGGCTGCAGTGTGTCAGTGGGATTGAAAGAGTACATCAATTTCCTGTTCGACATGACGAAACTCTCCAACGGTGGCCTATACGATGCCATGCGCGACAGCTACTGCCGCACTACCATCCCCTGGAGCGTTACTGCACATGCCAGTGCCGACATATTCAGTCGCTACGACAGCGACTTCTCCGACGTGGGCTTCGCCACCTTCAGCCACACCTTTGAACCGCGTGAGGAGTCACAGCTTGGCCCCGACCGCTACATCTTCCCGCTCTTCGGCGACGTGGAGGGCCAGCGGCAGGGCACCAAGGCCACGGCAAAGGCAAACGTCAGCCGCACACCGCTGCTGCCCGTACAGGTAGGATTCTCGCTCATTGACAAGGATAAGAATATAGTGCAGATGGTGTATGACGGACGAACCTACCGCAGCGGCAGCACCTTTGGCAATTACTCGTGTGAGCTGTCAGGACTTGAAGGCTCGGGCAAGTACACCATTCGTCCCAGCGTGAAACTCTTAGGGCAGAACGTACTCGCTTCACCTGAGGCTGAGGTGAAAGACGGCTTGACCTCCTGCCCCGACGCCAACCACCCGCACTGGATAGACCTGGGCATCGGGACGCAGTGGCGGTGCTGCAACGCGGGGGCTAGCACGCCGGAGGAATATGGCGGCTACTACACCTTCGACGAGGCACAGGCATACAACCCGCCCTCGCTGGACCAGATAAAGGCATTGCTCAACAACTGCACTTCTGTGTGGACGACGCAGAATGGCGTTAACGGCCGGAAGTTTACCGGACCTAACGGTGGCTCTGTGTTCCTCCCCGCCGCGGGCTTCGTCTGGTATGGCGAGTCGTACTACTTCGGCTCGCGCGGCAACTACTGGTCGTCCGCGCCTCGCGACGAGGGCAGCGGCTATTACCTCGGCTTCGATTCGGGCCGCGCGTACTGGAGCAGCGTCGA
>CAMPCG010000134.1 GCA_946644025.1 uncultured Prevotellaceae bacterium
AGATTTTGTCGAAGCCGGCGGCCTCGCAGAGGATGATGGTCTCGCGCGTCTTGCGGGCCACGCCTCCCAGGCTTCCTGCCGATGGGCTGGGGCGTATGAACGAGTCGGGGTGTACGGAGAGTTTCTCCATGCGTGTCTTGTCGCCCAGTATGCTGCCCTTCGACCGTTCCGACGAGGGGTCTATGGCGAGCACGGCCAGGCGTCCGCCTTTCTCCTTCAGTAGATGTATGCCGAACTCGTCGATGCTGGTCGACTTGCCGGCGCCGGGCACGCCGCTGATGCCTATGCGCACGCTCTTGCCGCTGTAGGGCAGGCAGCGGTCGATGACCTCCTGGGCGCGGGCGTAGTGGTCGGGGTGTACGCTCTCTACGAGGGTCACGGCCTGCGACAGCACGGTGATGTCGCCCTTGACGATGCCCTCTACCATCTCGCCTACGGTCAGCTCCCGGCGGCGGTAGCGGCCACGGCGCAGGTAGGGGTTCACGATTGACTGCTGCTCAACGCCGCTGTTCACCTGCAGGCCGGCAAATTCGCTGCTGTTCTCTGGATGTTCCATCTTTTGCGCTTCGCTAAATGATAATTGATAGATAATGGGTTCAGTTGACTTTGATTCTGATGGCCACCTTCGGTCGCTTGGGGTCGTTGGTAATCATGAGCACGCGGGGCTTCAGTCGGCTGTTGAGGAGCACGTTGCGGTCGATGGTGAGCTTCAGCGTGGCCGTCTCCTGTGGCTGCAGCTGGCGCTTGTCGAGGGTGACGGTCACGCCGCGGGTGAAGAGCTGCAGCGACGAGATGTTGAGCACGCTCTTGCCCGTGTTGCCCACGGTGATGGTGGTTTTCTTATGCATCTTGCCGTCTACGAGGCCCAGCTCCACGGAGTCGGCCGAGAGGTAGAGGCGCGGTGCCTGGTCGTTGTTGCTGCCCACGTATGACGACATGTCGGGCAGGAGCACCACCGAGACGGGAATCTCCGTCTCCGTGCTGACGCGCTCGCCCAGCTGCTGGGCCATGTAGACGGTGGTCTGGGTGAGTCCGAAGTCGTGGAGCTGTTCCGAGTCGAGCGTCAGGCGTATGGTGCCTGCGGCCCAGGCGGGGAGCAGGTCGGGGGCGTAGTCGGCCTTGAGGTACGACGGCAGGTGTAGCAGCCTTGGCGACATGGGCTTGTCGCTGTTGTTATAGAGGCGTATGTCCATCTGTGGGCGGTCGCCCTTGTTCACGTCGTCGAACTCTATGTCGTCGATGCTGGTCAGCAGCTGTCCGAAGTGGTAGGGGTAGGTCTTGGCGTAGTCCACCCACTCGCGCACCACCTCGCCCCGCATGGTGAGCCATAGCGGCTCCTTCTCGTGGCTTACGTAGACGGCGGCCTGCTTGACGAAGTGTCCCAACATTCGCGCGTCGTAGGTGAGGTCGACGTTGAACGTCTCTCCCGCGGCGATGCTGCGGCGCGGATAGTCGGCGTTGGTGCATCCGCATCCCAGCTCCACCTCCTTTATATTAATGTGGCGCGAGCTGTTGTTCTTCAGTTCGAAGGTTGCCGTGACGGGCACTCGGTAGCCCGTTCGCCCGGCGTCGACGGTGTCGCTCTCCACGCTCACCCGCTGCGCCCCGGCCGTGGTGGCGGCCAGGGAGAGGAGGGCGGCAAGGAGTGTCTTATTGATGGTCATGGGTGTTGAGTTGTTTTAGCGTTCTTCGGCGTTGTTCTTACCGGCCATGATGTCGATGACGGCGGCAATGTCGGCCACGTCTACCTGTCCGTCGGCGTTGACGTCGGCGCTGACGGGGCCCGACGCTGACGCGCCGGGAGTAGTGGCGGCGGCCATGACGTCGATGATGGCGGCAATGTCGGCCACGTCTACCTGTCCGTCGGCGTTGACGTCGCCCTGCTTGGGTGCCGGAGTGTCAGCGGTGCGCTTCACTGCCAGCTGCGTGAGCTGCATGTTGCCGCTGCCGCTGTTCACGCTGAAGACGACGCTCTTGGCCTTGCCCGTCCAGGTGTAGTTGCTGAGGCTGCCAGTGCTGCACTCGAGTATCTTGCTGCTACTCTGTGCCAGGGTGAAGGTCATCTCGGTGATGTCGCTGCCCGAGCTGGTCACGGTGAAGGTGTTGCCGGCATAGAGTCGAATCTGCTTGTCGTTCATGTACATATTGGCTCCGCCGCCCAGTCCGTAGGTGATGGTGACGCCGTCCTTCGTGGCGGTGTAGTCGCGCAGGTCGGTGCCTGAGAGTGCGCCTGAGAGTGTGGTGCCGAAGGTGACGTTGTTCAGTGCGAAGACGATGTCGCTGACGGGTGCCGATGGGTCGTAGACGGAGTAGGTGGCCGTCTGCTGGTAGCTGTTGTTCATGCCCTCCTTGGCGGCAATGGCTTTCAGCGTGGTTGTCTTGGTGAGGGTGATGGGCCCGGTGTAGCGGGTGCTTCCGGTGGTGGCGTTAGAGCCGTCGGTGGTGTAGTAGATGTCAGCCCCCTCGGTGTCGCAGCTGATGGTGACGGTCACGCTGTTGGCGTAGGTGCCCTCTTCGGGCGAGAAGACGGGCCGTGAGACGCGGTCGGCCATGTCGGAGCCGTAGTTGTCGTAGCTGAAGGGCACGTTCTTCTTGTCGCCCCAGATGTACTCCTCCAGTCCTGGATAGTCCACGAAGGGGTTGCGGTTGCCCTGCACGTTGAGCAAGGCCACGGTGTTGTTTCTTGCTATCTCCACTTCGTCGACGGGGTCGAGCTGGCTCCACCGCACCATCATGTTGTAGGTCCACTGGGCCAGCGGCTGGTACTTTGTTCCGCTGAACACACTTCCCCATCCGGTGCAGGTGTTCTCGTAGGCCGTGGCCACGTAGAAGTATATGCGGGCAATGTCGCCCTTCACCTCGTCGTTAGGTTCGAACACCTTTCCGCTGTATCCCGGCGTTGCCGATGCTCCCCATTTGCTGTATCCGTTGGCCGAGCTCTTGTAGTCGCTGCCCACTTCTCCCAGTGGCAGGGAGCCCCTCTGGTTGTTCACCCATCCGTCAGTAGGCACCACGTAGATGATGTCTCCCGCCTTGGGTGCTCCCCATGATTGCGGCACGAGGTGCTCGCGGTTGTAGCAGTCGCCCTCGCCGCTGTAGCTTCCGGCCTTGTCCCTGATGTGTACGTAGCTGGTGGCGTTGGAGTACCAGTCGCGCACCTTGCCGTCGGGTCTGGTGTCGGTCTGCTTGTAGAGGTCGAGGAAGTCGTCGTATGACGGGCTCTTGGTCTTTTTCGAGATGATGTTGAAGAGTGCCGTCTTGAGAGCTTCTCCGCTTTTCCCGTCGGCGTTTTGATAGTAGTTGGCCGAGTTGTTGGGGCCTTGCGCCCAGGTGCCCGTTGTGGCCGCAGCCATGAGGCAGAGGGTGAGCAGTGCTTTTTTCTTCATGATGATGATGTTTTATTTTGGTTCTTTATTGTTCGGTAGCCATGAGGTCGATGACCGCGCTTACGTCGGCCACGTCTATCGTGCCGTCTCTGTTGACGTCGGCGTAGGCGCTGGAGGGACCCGAAGCTGACGCTTCGGGAATGGTGGCTCCGGCGGCCATGAAGTCGATGATGGCGGCGATGTCGGCCACGTCGACGACGTAGTCTCCGTTCACGTCGCCCGTCTTCCTTACCCTTGTGCGGTGCATGGTGACGCTCTTGATGTAGACGGGCCCGTTGCCGTCGTCGAGGTGGAAGGTCACGGTGGGCGCGCTGCCCGTCCAGTGGTAGTTCTCGAGCGTGTCCTCGCCCACCATCAGCACCCTGCCGGCATCGTTCTTGGTCACTTCAAACGCTATCTCGTCGAAGACGGCGTCGGTGGTCGAGAACTCCAGCAGGTTCTTCTTGTAGATACGTATGTGGTCTTCCCCGAGGTACATGTTTTGGCCGTTGTTGCCCAGGGCGAACTCTATGGTGACGCCGTCCTGCTCGCCACGCACTACGCTCGACGCCCCGGCGGGTCTTGCGCGCGTCCACTCTCCTCCGAAGAAGGCACTGTTCAGGGCGATGGTCATGGTGGGCTGGAACAGCGGGTCGTTGTCGTCGGAGCCGTCGCCGTAGACGAAGGGTTCTTCGCTCAGCTCTCCCCAGACGTAGTCCTCCAGTCCGGGGTAGTCCACGTAGGGGTTGCGGTTACCCTGCACGCGCCATACGGCCTCGTTGCGTGCCAGCTCGATGCTGTCGACGGGGTCCTGCTGGCTCCAGCGCATGAGCATGTCCATGACCCACTGCTGCAGCGGTTGGTAGGGCGACCCCTGCTCGTCGAAGACGTAGATGGCAGTGTCGCTTTTTCGCCAGGGCCATGTATGGATGGTATCCTCATAGCAGGTAATCATGTAGAAGTAGATGCGGGCGATGTCGCCTTTGAGTTCATCGTTAGGTTCAAAGACCTTTTTCAGTCCTTCGGGCACGCCGAGTGTCTTGCTGGGAGCGCCCCACTTGCTGTAGCCGTTTAGCGACGTGTTGACCTGCGACGTCTGGTCTGTCACCTCGCCGAAGGGGTTGTCGTTACGTGTGGGGTTCAGATGGCAGTCTACGGGTACCACGTGCATGATGTCAGAAAGCATTGGATCCGTCTTGCCAAACCAACTTTGTGGAAGCAAGTGTTCTCGGTTGTAGCCTTTTCCCTCTTCCTTACTTGATGAAAGGAAGTCGCTTCCCGGTACGTACTGCGTGGCATTGCTGTACCAGTCGCGCAGGTATCCGTCGGGCCTGACGTCAGTTAGTCGATAGGCCTCTTTGAGTCCTTTGTATCCCACCACCTTGGGGTTGCGTATGATTTCGCTGAAGGCCGTTTTCAGCTCGGCTCCGCACTTGCCGTTGGCCTTGCGGTAGTATCGCTCCGTGCCGTTGGGTCCCTGTGCCCAGGCGGCGGTGCAGGCGAAGAGCAGTAGGTAGAATAGCTTATTCATGTCTGATGGCTTCTATGGGGTCCATGTTTGCGGCTTTCTGCGCCGGTATATATCCGAAGAGCACGCCTATGAAGACGCATACGAGGAAGCTGACGTAGATGCTCCACAGTGGCACGCTGCTGGGCATGGCGAAGAGTGGCACCACCCACTCGCTGATGCTGCAGCCGACGAGTATGCCGAGCAGCCCCCCGGTGAGCGATATGAGCACGCTCTCTATGAGGAACTGCAGCGAGATGACCGGCCCCGTGGCTCCCACGGCCATGCGCAGTCCTATCTCCTTGGTGCGCTCGGTGACGGAGACGAGCATGATGTTCATGATGCCTATTCCGGCCACGAGCAGCGAGAAGGCCGCCGCCACGACGAGGATGATGGTGACGGTGTCCATCGTGCTGGACATGGTCTCCATCATCTCGGCCTGCGAGCGTATGTTGAAGTCGTTGGCGGCGTCGCCCTTCAGCTTGTGGTTGTCGCGCAGTATCTGTGTGAGCTCCTCGATGGCGGCGTCGCTCATCTCCTCGGTGACGGCCGAGCAGATGATGTTCGAGAACCACGTCTGCGCTGCTACGCGCTTCATCACCGTGGTGTAGGGCGCAATCATCACGTTGTCCTGGTCCATGCCCCAGTTGTTGTAGCCCTTGGCCTTGAGCACGCCGATGACGGTCATGGGTATGCTCTTGAAGCGTATGGTCTTGCCGATGGGGTCCACGCCGTCGCCGAAGAGCTCGGTGACGATGGTGTGGCCTATGACCACCTTCTTCGCCGCCTTCTTGACGTCCTCGTCGGTGAAGCACTCGCCCTCCTCGATGGTCCACAGGCGGATGTCGATGTACTCCGGCGCCTCGCCGTAGATGGTCGTCGTGGTGTTGTTGTTGCCGTAGATGGCCTGCCCGCTGCTGGTCACCTCGGGCGACACCTTCGTGACGAACTTCTTCTCGCGCTCTATGCGCTCATAGTCGGCCATCTTCAGCGTCTGCATGGCCGAGGGGTCCTGGCGCACACCGCCGCGGAAGTCGGCCCCCGGGCGTATCGTCAGCAGGTTCGTGCCCATGGTCGAGAGTTCCTTGCGGATGCTCTCCTTCGAACCCTGGCCGATGGCCATCATGATGATGACGGCGGCCACGCCGATGATGATGCCCAGCATGGAGAGAAAGCTGCGCATCTTGTTGTTGGCAACGGCCTTGAGGCTCACTTTGAAAAGGTTGGTTATGTTCATGCGCTGTCGTCGGTTTTCGTATCGTAGGCTAACGGTGGCTGCAAAGTTACCACTTTTTCCCGTAACAGCAAGCGTGGACAGGGCCGCTAACCCATTGTTTAACGCAGATTAACACCGCGCCTTATCCTTATATGCCTCTTTTTAGCTACCTTTGTCGCCGCAAACCTATGAATCGACTTCCCCCTATACTCCAGGTAGGCCAGGTGCTTATCTCGTCGGACATTCTTACCGAGGAGTTCTGCTGCGACCTCAGCGTGTGTCGCGGTGCTTGCTGCGTGGAGGGCGACGCCGGCGCTCCTGTGACGCTCGACGAGGTGGCCCTGCTCGAGGAGCGCCTCGACGCCGTGTGGCCCGAGCTCAGCGCCGGGGCGCAGGCCGTCATCGACCGCCAGGGCGTGGTCTACACCGACCGCGACGGCGACCTCGTGACGAGCATCGTGGGCGGCAAGGACTGCGTCTTCACCTGCTACGCCGACCTGGAGGTGGACGGCCAGGAGAGGGTCAGCGACTGCTGCCTCTGCGCCCTGGAGAAGGTGTGCCGACAGCAGGGCGCAACAGGCGAGGCGCAGGACGCCCAACCCTCACCCCCCACTTCTCACCCCTCACCCCTCACCCCCCACCCCTGGACGAAGCCCATCAGCTGCGCCCTCTACCCCATCCGCGAGAAGGCCTTCGCCGACGGCACCACGGGGCTGAACTACCACCGATGGGCCATCTGCCAGTGTGGCCGCGACAAGGGTCGGCAGCTGCACCTGCCCCTCTACCGATTCCTGGAGGGGCCGCTCACCAGGCGCTTCGGACGGCAGTGGTACGACGAGCTGTGCCAGGTGGCGGCTCAGTTAGCGGCAGAGGGACTCCTGAAGTAGCAAAAACCGTTTTGCGGAAATCTACAAACGTCGACGACGTTTGTATAAACGCCGTCGACGTTTCTACAAACTACGACGGCGTTTGTACAAACTACGCCGACGTTTGCAGATCGCAACTAACCTTCTCCTATTTAATATACGGGCAAAGGCAACCTTTCAACGGAGCCCCCGAGGCCCCCCCTTCGGCCCCCGAGGGGGCTACTATAGTTTTGCGGGAGGAAAGGCGGGGTCGGTATGTAGGGGCCTCATTGGAGGCACAAACGCAACACAATTTTGCTTAAGTTTGTAAAAATGTGGAGAAAAGATTTGCGGGAATAAAAAAAAGTACGTACCTTTGCAGCCCGATTGTATCTATAAACCAATTTATTAACAGACAAAATGAAAAAAGGAATTCATCCCGACAACTATCGCCCCGTCGTGTTCCGTGACATGTCCAACGGCGATATGTTCCTTACGAAGTCCACTGCAAAGAGCAACGACACCGTGGAATTCGAAGGTGAGACGTACCCAGTGATCAAAGTAGAAATCTCTAGCAGCTCGCACCCGTTCTACACCGGTAAGAGCAAGCTCGTGGACACCGCCGGACGTGTCGACAAGTTCATGAGCCGCTACGGTAAGGCTGCTAAGAAGTAACCACATACCACAGAGAAGACTTATGACTCGAAAGGTGTGTACGGGGTAGTTGCATA
>CAMPCG010000135.1 GCA_946644025.1 uncultured Prevotellaceae bacterium
GGCGGTAGTGGTCCTTCAGCTCGTCCAGGTTCTGGTATTCGGGCCAGAAGTTGGCAAAGTCCTCATCGGTAGAGAAGGCGTCGAGATAGGTGAAGACGGCGTTGCCCTCGACGTGGCCCGGGTCGCTGACGTTCAGGTGCAGGGGGTCGGTATACATGGAGCGCACCTTCTGCCACACCTCGTCGGCGGTGTCGGAGAGGTAGATGCAGTTGCCCAGGCGCTGCGACATCTTCTCCTTGCCGTCGGTGCCGGGCAGACGGCGGGCGGTGACATTCTCGGGCAGCATGATCTGAGGCTCGACGAGCACCGGCGCGTAGGTGTTGTTGAAACGGTTCACCAGCTCACGCGTCACCTCGAGCATGGGTTCCTGGTCCTCGCCGGCGGGCACCACGGTCGACTTGAACAGGGCGATGTCGGCGGCCTGGCTCACGGGGTAGCAGAAGAAGCCCAGGGGGATGCTCTCGCCCTCGAAGCCGCGCATCTTGATCTCGGTCTTCACCGTGGGGTTGCGCTGCACGCGGCTCACCGAGATGAGGTTCATGAAGTAGGTGGTAAGCTCGGCAAGCTCGGGTATGTGGCTCTGAATGAACAGCGTACAACGCTCGGGGTCAAGTCCAGCAGCAAGCCAGTCGAGGGCTACCTGTATGATGCTCTGCCGCAGCTTCTCGGGGTTGTCGGCATTGTCGGTGAGGGCCTGCACATCGGCCATGAATACGAACATGCGGTCGTAGCCGCCGGCGTTCTGAAGTTGTACACGACGCTGCAACGAGCCGACATAGTGGCCCAGGTGCAGCTTTCCAGTGGGACGGTCGCCAGTAAGGATTACTTTCATCTTTTCTTACGTTTCGTTTTATTTGGGGTTTTTAGGGTGCAAAGGTACGAATATTCGGCCAAATGGCCAAGTAATTTCCTGAAATTGTTTGATTACTAACGATTTTGCCCCGTCTTTTTGCCCTGTTTCGGGAAAAAGTGCTACCTTTGCAACCTCATGAACGACTCTAAGATTATCAACGACCCGGTCTTCGGGTTCATCAAGATTCCCCGCGGCCTGCTCTACGACATCGTCCGGCATCCGCTCTTCCAGCGTCTCAACCGCATCAACCAGCTGGGGCTGGCCTTCGTGGTCTACCCCGGCGCCCGCCACACCCGCTTCCAGCACTCCCTGGGCGCCTTCCACCTCATGAGCGAGGCCATCCTCTCGCTCCAGCAGAAGGGGATCTTCGTCTTCGACTCCGAGGCCGAGGCCGTCGGCGCAGCCATCCTCATGCACGACATCGGCCACGGTCCCTTCTCCCACGTGCTCGAGAACACGCTCATCAGCGGCATCAGCCACGAGGACATCTCGCTGCTCATGATGGAGCGCATCAACCGCGACCTGGGGCAGCAGCTGGGCATGGCCATCGCCATCTTCCGCGACCAGTACCCCAAGCGGTTCCTCCACCAGCTCATCTCCAGCCAGCTCGACATGGACCGCCTCGACTACCTGCGCCGGGACTCCTTCTACACCGGAGTGACCGAGGGAAACATCGGCTCGGCACGCATCATCAAGATGCTCAACGTGGTCGACGACCGGCTCGTGGTAGAGCAGAAGGGCATCTACTCCATAGAGAACTACCTCACCTCGCGCCGGCTGATGTACTGGCAGGTATACATGCACAAGACCGCCGTGGCCTTCGAGCGTGTGCTCGTCAACGTGCTCACACGAGCCAAAGACCTCACCCGACAGGGGCACGACGTCTTCGCAGCCCCGGCACTGAAGTACTTCCTCAGCCACGACGTCGACCGAGCCCACTTCGAGGCACACCAGGAAGAGGCCCTGCAGATGTACAGCGAACTGGACGACAGCGACATCTGGAGCGCGCTCAAAGTGTGGCGCCACGACAAGGACACGGTGCTCGCCACACTGGCCTCAGACATGCTCGACCGCCACATCTTCAAGGCACACGTCAGCGAACAGCCATTCAGCGACGAAGACATAGACCGCACGGCGCACGACATAGCCACGTCCATAGGTATAGGCACCGACGAAGCACGACGATACATGATGAGCACGGGCACCATGCAGAAGGACATGTACTCCGTAGACGACGACGCCATAGACATACTCTACAAGGACGGCACCATACGCAACATCCTCGACGCATCGGAGATACTTAACGTGCAACTACTCTCGCGCAAGGTCCGAAAGTACTACCTCTGCCACCAACGGATTTAACGGATTATGAACAAGCCACATTATTATTTTGTATTCTGTAAAGAGAGCCTCCTGTTGGAGCAGCTTCCCGACGGCACCTTCACCGTCCCTATGGGGGTAGAGCCGCCCACCGAGGTCAAGCCATGGACCACCATACTCAACGTAACGCCCATGTCCGACGGCACCCCAGTCAGCACATACGCCATCGACACCGTGCCACCCGACATCGACGCAGCGCCCGACCAAATCGTAGAGAGCAAATCCGCAAACAGCCGATTCCTCTGTCCGCTCCGCCAGAGCTACTACCACCTGCCCGAGCCCCTCTACCTCAAGGCCGGCAAGTGTGCCGAGCTGCTCTACTGGGACCGCAACACCCGCTTCTGCGGCGTCTGCGGAGGGCCCATGCGCCTGCACACCGACATCTCAAAGCGCTGCGAGCACTGCGGCAAGGAGGTGTGGCCCCAGCTGGCCACGGCCGTCATCGTGCTCATACACCGGGGCCCCGACGAGGTGCTCCTGGCCCGCGGCCGCAGCTTCCGCACCGACTTCTACGGCCTCATCGCCGGGTTCGTGGAGACCGGCGAGACCCTCGAGGAGGCCGTACGCCGCGAGGTGCGCGAGGAGACGGGCCTCACCATCCGCAACATCAGCTACTTCGACTCCCAGCCCTGGCCCTACCCCTGCGGACTCATGGTGGGCTTCAACGCCGACTACGATTCCGGCGAGCTCCACCTGCAGCGCGAGGAGCTGCGCAAGGCAGCATGGTTCCACCGCGACCACCTGCCGCGACTGCCCGAAAAACTCTCCATAGCCCGACGGCTCATAGACCACTGGCTCGCAGAGCCATAAACACGCCCCGCACGACAGAAACAGCCCCCAAAAACACCCCCCAATCTGCTAAATACCATTAAATTATGTTTCAAATTACACACGTAGACAAAAATATATGTACTTTTGCACCCGATTGGCTGATGAAAGGTGAAAGATTCCTATTGGACACCTGCATATTCACCCACATGGTCATCGAGCCATTACAATGAGGATACCCCTAATTTCCAGCGACAGCAAGTCCGACTTCTACCGCAGACAAGGACTTGAACTGATCTATAACGAATAATTCTATAACAATTCACTTAATATTTACCTAAAAACTAACTAAAATGAAAAAAACAAAACTCTTCAAGTCGCTCCTACTGGCAGCAGGACTGTGCGTGGGGGCAAGTGCGTGGGCAGATGAATGGTCAATTGACTTTACTGCTATTTATAGTGCAAATAATTATGAAGGAGACAAGTCAGTAACCATTTCTTCGGATGTGGCTACCATTGGTGGAACTGGCATGGGTACATGTACAGTCGAGAATCAAGCATTTAACTCTAATTTTGTTCTTCAAACAGGCACTAAATGGTTGTTAAGGAAAGGTGGTTTATATCAGTTCAATAGCGGCGGACGTGCCTTGGGTATGCTGAATTGCACTGAAGGCCAAATAATTACCATTGCTGCAACTGGTGATCCGAACCCCAGCACGAATGTTACACTGAAATCTAGTTCAAATGGCACCTATGTTTATACTGTGAATGCGGATGGTAACGTAAAATTTACTCCTGCCCGCTATCTCTATTTCACAAGCATATCTGTTGCAAATCCTTCTGCTACAGATGTTGATTACACTGTAAAATATGTAGACGGGAATAATAACGAAATTAAAACTGCAGCCACATACAGTGGGAATCCGGGAACCTCTATCACTCTGGGGGATAACGATAAAGCTCCTATCTATAAAGATAATAAAAAATACATATATTCATCTGACGACTCAGAGGGAAAAACTATTGCATCTGATGGGACAACAGTGGTGACAGTAACTTTCCGTGAGGCTACTACTTATTCATGGACGGCAAAAAGTAGTGTCGGCGACTACACCACGAGCGGCGAAGCCTTCGAAGGCGACAAGGCCAGCGTGAAATATCCGTTCTATTTGCTCGTCGATGGAAAGCTGTGGAAGAAGGACGCAACAAACCAAGTATTCGCACAGAACTTCGACGTGACCGAGAACAACCAGGAGTTCACGCTCACTTACACTGAGACCGACATTGAGAACGTGGTGTTCTTGGCAGAGGTGGAGGACATCAACGGCATGAGCATCGTGAATACCGGCAACGCCGAGGCCCGCTCCTCACAGCGTGCAGCAGGTTATTCTGCTAACGGCATGACAGCCATCACCTCGCTGCCCGCAGGCAAGTACACGATGAAGGCACGTTTCTACTCACCCACATCAAACGGCGGAAAATATAAATTCTATACTGGCAACCGTCAGATTTTTGCGGCAACCACTGGAAACGGCAACGCCAACGACGTCACCAGCGAAGCATTCGTGCTGGCACAGGAGAGCAACGATATCCTGCTCGGACAGTGTAGTGCTACCGTTGCCGTCGACTTCGTCTACATCCAGAGCGCCGGCACTCCCACCGAGGAGGAGCTTGCTGAGGCCGCTGCTGCCGATATAAAGGCCGACAAGGCTGCCCGTGTGTTTAACATCATCGGTATTGGCAACGACTGGAATACCGACCACCAAATGACTCAGAGCAGTGTCGAGGGTGAGGAGGATATCTACACCTTCACCACCACTATGAATGTTGTTGGTGGCGAGGCTGACGAATACTTTGGCTATAAACTCCGTCAGGACAGTGACTGGAATGGCTATCAGCTGCCCCAAAACGGCAATCAGTCGTGGAAGGATCAGGTTGACGGCATTGGCAAGTACACACTGACTTTCACCGCCGACGTAGCTAACAACACTTTGGAGTGTGAGGCTGTGAAGGCCGACTTCACCTACGCCGTAGTAGGTAGCCAGAAGGTCGATGGCAACGACGTGGAGTCCGACCTCTTCGATGGTTCATGGAACACCGCCGCCACCACCGACATCCTGACCAAGGGCAGCGACGGCAAGTTCACCCTGAGTAAGAAGGTTGCACTTACTGCCCAGTATGTGGAGTTCAAGGTCGTGGCTAAGGATGGTGATGATGTCTTGAAGTGGTTCGGTAATGGAACATATACAGACGGCAACGAGAACAACGCCAACTACAACTTCACAAGCGACGGTACATACCAGGTCATCTTCTCCTTCGACGGCAGCGTTGTCAGTGCCACCGCTGTTAAGGAAGAGACATTCACTGTTGCTGGCTGCTACAAGGTTGGTAATGACGATCAAGCTTCGTTCTTCGGAACAGCTTGGGATCCTACAGTTGCTGCCAACAACATGATCCTCAAAGAGGACGGCATCTACGAACTGAAGTTCACTGATGTGGAGTTGACAGAGACTGGCACCATCACCTATAAGGTCGTCAAAGATAACGCTTGGGATACAGCATATCCCAGCTCCAATGCCACATGGGGCGTTGCAGAGGCTGGTATCTACGACATCACCTTCACCTTCGATCCCACTAACAACAACGCAGTCGCCTGCAACCTGGCCATCAAGAAGGACATCACTTCTGCAGGATATGCTACCTATTGCAGCAGCTACGCGATTGATTTCGCTTCCGCAGGCCTCTCTGCCTACATCGCCAAGATTGAAGGCTCTGCAGTGACCTTCGCACCCATTGACGATGTTCCCGCCAACACTGGCGTGCTGCTGAAGGGCGCCGAAGGTAGCTACAAGCTGCCCATCGTTGGAAGCACCACCTCTGACGTGAATGGCAATATCCTCGTAGGAACCGTTACTGGTTGTACTGCTCCTGCTAACAGCTTCGTGCTGATGGACGGCACAAGCGGCGTGGGCTTCTACAAGGCCACCAACGCCTTCAACGTCGGTGCACACACCGCTTACATCCCCGCCGACGTGGCTGGTGCTCGTACCTTCATCGCTATTGAGGGCGAGGCAACAGGCATTGAGGGCATTGCTGCTGAGAAGAACTTCAACGGCGAGATCTACAACCTGCAGGGACAGCGCGTCGTGAAGGCTCAGAAGGGTCTCTACATCATCAACGGCAAGAAGGTCCTGGTGAAGTAATTGCGAATTAACAAGAATTGTAAATAAAGAAACTAATTGGCACGAAACGAAGATAGAGTTATCCCAATGAGTGCCAATTAGTTTCCCAAAACAAAAAAGAAAGGAACCATAACAATGAAAGCAACATATCAGAAACCCGCAACAGAAATCGTCAAGCTCTCTGCCGGCGCCATCCTTACTACCAACTCCAACGGTATTCTCAAGGATGACATCACAAAGACCAACTTCGACTTGAGTGGTACCCCGAACGAAACCTCCGAGACCAGCGGTAACCTCTCTCGCCGTTCCATCTGGGACGAGGAGGAAGAGGACTTCTAACCCGGCCCCGAGGCAGACATACACACATCAAGAGCGGCCGTCTCCACCCACGCGGTGGAGGCGGCCGCTTGCTTCATTGTAAAATTTCCGGGGAAATACTTGCACAGTCAGGGAGTCCGTTCGTAACCGTGCGTGTAAAGTTCGTTGCCTTGTTCTGTGCGCAGCCGCTCCCCTCCCATGTAGGGGAGGGGCAGGGGTGGGGTCAGTATATATTTAGCCGACAGGGGTGGGGTCAGGATATATTTAGCCGGCAGGAAGTTAGAGACCCCACCCCTACCCCTCCCCTTGAGGGGAGGGGAGCGGCTGCGCTTTAATTGGCGAATAAATAGAGGCCATACGCTTTAATTGGCGAATAAATAGAGACGACTTATAATATTAAGTGGTAAAGCTTGCGCAGTCACGACAACTAAACAACATTTCTTCTATTCCTCCGTTGTATAGTAAAAAAACTATGCATTATCCTACTGCTACGGCAAACGCTATAGAACAAAAAGCATATCGCAAGGCGCTTCGCAGCAATATGACGCCCGCAGAAGCTACACTTTGGCGAGCACTGAAAGGCCGTGGAGTAGACGGTTTGAAATTCCGTCGTCAGCAAGGCATTGGCCCCCTTTATCCTTGACTTCTACTGTCCTAATCGTCGCCTTGGCATAGAACTCGATGGCGCCAGCCACGATTGCAAGCATGAATACGATGAGAAACGGACTGAATATCTGCGCAGACAGGGTATCCGTATACTCCGTTTTACTAATCAGCAGGTGTTTACGTCTTTGCAAACAGTTCTGGCTGGAATTGTAAGCGCAGCAAAAGAATATACTGACCCCACCCCTGCCCCTCCCCTACATGGGAGGGGAGCGGCTGCGCATTACGTGGCGGATAAATAGAGTATACTGCCCCCACCCCTACCTCTCGACTACCCTTTATACACATCTTGGATATATGTATAAACTGGTGGGGGGCCGCCGCTCACCCCTCCTCTTGGGAAAAGGTAGGCCGCCGCCCACCCCTCCTCTCAAAGGGGAGGGGTGAGCGGCGACCTGTTACCTTAATAGGATGACGGGGGAGAG
>CAMPCG010000136.1 GCA_946644025.1 uncultured Prevotellaceae bacterium
GATTATCCTCAAGAAAGTCTCGCCTGCCCTCTATCAGGCCCTGGGCATCTTCCTTCCGCTCATCACGACAAACTGCGCCGTGCTCGGCGTGGCCATCCTCGTCATACAGAAGGACTTCAACCTGGCCCAGAGCATCGTCTATGCCCTCTCCACCGCCATCGGCTTCGGCCTGGCCCTCACGGTCTTCGCCGGTATGCGTGAGCAGCTCGAGCTCGCCAGCGTGCCCAAGGGAATGCGCGGCATGGCCATCGTGCTGGTCTCTGCCGGACTGCTCAGCCTTGCCTTCATGGGCTTCTCGGGCGTAGACGGCGGACTGCGCACCCTCTTCGGACTGGACTAATCCCCATCCGCATACACATTGTAAAGACTGCCTTTCCTCCCCGGAAAGGCAGTCTTTTTATCTATAGATAACGGGGAAGCCTTTCAAGGCGAAAGCAAGTTTTTCTTCCGATTTGCTTTGCCACGTCGGCCTAATTTACTACTTTTGCACCATCAAAGTACAGACGACAATGAAGAAGCTTCTTTCACTGCCACCCAACCTGGTGCGCAAGACTGCCGACGGCAAAACCATTTTCCACGAGATAACCAGACTTCCGGCCAACGATTATTTCTGCACCTGCGACCCCGAAGGCCACCGCGTAGGCAGCGGCGGCGGCACGGCGTGGCTGTTGTGGCAGGCGTTCTTAAGTGATAAGTCAGAAGTGATAAGTGATAAGTGTGGTAACATTTATGACTTATTCCAGGAGTGGCTTGCCAAGGAGAAGCGCATCCTGCTCCATGCCGGAGGCCAGAGCCGGCGGCTGCCCGCCTACGCCCCGTCGGGGAAGATTCTGACGCCCGTGCCGGTGTTCCGCTGGGAGCGGGGCCAACGGCTGGGCCAGGACCTGCTCTCGCTGCAGCTGCCGCTCTACGAGCAAATCATGTCGATGGCTCCCGAGCGGCTACACACGATGGTGGTCAGCGGCGACGTGCTCATCCGCGTGGGAGGCCTGCAGGCCGGCAGAGGACCCGCCCCAACGTTGCCGCCAGTGCCCGATGCCGACGTGGTGTGCTACGGCATGTGGCTCGACGCCACGGTGGCCAAGAACCACGGCGTGTTCCTATCAGACCACGCCACGCCCCACGTGCTGAAGCAGATGTTGCAGAAGCCCTCCGTGCAGCGGCTGCAGGAGCTGCAGCGCAACCATTACTTCCTGACCGACATCGGCGTGTGGCTGCTCAGCGACAGGGCGACGGAGCTCTTATGTAACAAGTCACAAGTATTAAGTAACAAGGGTGACAACCATACTTATAACCTATCACGCAATACTTGTAGCTTAAAGTCCTACGACCTCTACTCCGAGTTTGGCTGCGCCCTGGGCACCGACCCTATTATCGACGACCCTGAGCTGAAGGAGCTGACGGTGGCCGTCGTGCCGCTGACGGACGGCGAGTTCTACCATTTCGGCACGTCGCGCGAGATGATTTCCAGCACGCTGGCCCTGCAGAACGTGGTCTCGGACCAGCGCCAGATTATGCACCACGACCGAAAGCCCCACCCTTCCCTCTTTGTGCAGAACGCCGTGACGGAGATTGCGTTCACCGACGAAAACGCAAACATCTGGATAGAGAACAGCCACATCGGCCCGCGCTGGACGCTCACACGCGACAACATCGTGACGGGCGTTCCCCGCAACGACTGGGAGGTTCACCTGGCCCCTGGCGAGTGTCTCGACGTGGTGCCCGTCGGCGAAGAAGCATACGCCCTGCGCCGCTACCACATCGACGACCGCTTCGACGGTGCCGAACAGCAAAGGGAGCAGTTCCCGGTGCTCACGTTTGAAGAGCTGGGGTGGGTGGTGAGAAGTGAGAGGTGTGAGGATAGTTCTGCCGCAGAGGTAACCTCTCACCCGTCACCCCTCACTCCCCACCACCTTCTCTCCGCCGAACAGATTTCCTCGCAGGCCAACCTCGCCCGTCTCTTCGCCCAGCGCGAGGCGTTCCGCTGCGCCGTTCTTCCGGCGATGGCGAAGAACTGGGAGCACAGCGTGTTCTACCAGCTCGACCTGGACGATGCCTCACGCCTCTTCCGTGAGCACGGCCTCCCGCTGCCCCCCACCCTACCCTCCGACGCACCGCTGCTGACGCGCATCCACGACGCCATGTTCCGTGGCGACAGTGCAACCGCCTTCCGGCTGCTGCGCGAAGGTCTCACCGCCCAACGCCTGACACCTAACACACCGCACCCCGCTCGGCCCAACGGGACGCTTGCGAAGCCCGTCGGAGCAAGAACACCTATCCCCCGCCTCTCCGTCTACCGCGACCAGATAGTGTGGGCCCGCAGCCCCGTGCGCATCGACATTGCCGGGGGCTGGACCGACACGCCGCCCTACTGCCTGCTGGAAGGCGGCAACGTGGTGAACCTGGCCATCGAGCTGAACGGACAACAGCCGCTACAGGCATACGTGAAGCCGGCGGCCGAGCCGCGCATCACCCTGCGCAGCATTGACCTCGGGGCCGCCGAGGTGGTGACCACCTTCGACGAGCTGCGACAGTTCAACCGCGTGGGTTCGCCCTTCTCCATCCCCAAGGCAGCACTGGCCCTGGCGGGATTCCTGCCAGAGTTCTGCGAAGAGAAATACCCCTCGCTCGAAGCCCAGCTGAAAGATTTCGGATGCGGCCTGGAGCTGACGCTGCTCTCGGCCATCCCCGCCGGCAGCGGACTGGGCACGAGCAGCATACTGGCCGCCACGGTGCTTGCGGCGGTCAGCGACTTCTGCTCACTCAACTGGGATAAAAACGAATTGGGACGCCGCACGCTCGTGCTGGAACAGCTGCTCACCACGGGCGGCGGATGGCAAGATCAGTTCGGCGGACTGCTCGGCGGCGTGAAGTTGCTCGAGACGCAGCCGGGATTCCAGCAAGACCCGCTGGTGCGCTGGCTGCCCACCGACCTTTACACCGCGCCGGAGTATAGGCAGTGCCACCTATTATATTATACGGGCATCACGCGGACGGCCAAGCAGATACTGGCCGAGATAGTGAGCCGCATGTTCCTCAACCACCACGACCAGCTGCTGCTGTTGCGCCAGATGGGTCGCCTGGCCCACGACATGTACGAGGCCATACAGCGCCAGGACTTCCGGCAGATGGGCCTCCTCGTTCGCCGCAACTGGCAGCAGAACCAGCAGCTGGACAGCGGCACGAACCCCGACGGTGTGCGGCGCTTGACCGACCTCGTCGACGACCTGTGCCTGGGCTACAAGTTGCCCGGAGCCGGCGGCGGCGGCTATCTCTACATGGTGGCCAAAGACCCGGAGGCCGCCACGCGCATACGCCAGACGTTGCGCGAAGGCGCCCTCAACGCCAACGCCCGATTCGTAGACATGACCCTTTCGCCGACAGGTCTGCAGGTGAGCCGCTCATGAAGAAGTGAGAAGTGATAAGTGATAAGTGATAAGTGAGTCTTGGGGGTGAGAGGTGAGGGGTGGGAGGTGAGAGAAATGTTCTGCCGCAGAAGTAATCTCTCACCTCCCACCCCTCACCTCTCACCCCAAAATCATGCCTCTCACTTATCACTTATCACTTATCACTTATCACTTATCTCTTATCACTCCACCGTCACGCTCTTGGCCAGGTTGCGGGGCCGGTCCACATCCTTGCCTTTGCACACCGCGATATGATAGGCCAGAAGCTGTAGCGGTATGGAGGCGATGAGCGGCTGGAAGCACTCCAGCGTGTCGGGCAGTTCAATGACATGGTCGGCAAACTTGCTGATTTGCTCGTCGCCCTCCGTCACCAGGGCCGTCACTCGTCCGCCGCGGGCGCGCACCTCCTGGATGTTCGAGATGACCTTCTCATAGAGTCGGTCGCGGGTGGCGATGACGAAGACAGGCATCTCCGAGTCGATAAGTGCTATCGGGCCGTGCTTCATCTCGGCGGCAGGATAGCCCTCGGCATGAATATAGCTTATCTCCTTAAGTTTCAGCGCTCCCTCCAGTGCCAGCGGATAATTGTAGCCACGGCCCAGGTATAGACAGTTCTTGGCGTAGGTAAAAGTTCGCGCCAGGTGCTCTATCTGCCCGTTGGTGTTCAGCGCCTTCTCCAGTTTTCCGGGTATGCGGGTCAGTTCGCCCACCATCTCCTTATACACCTCTTCAGAAATAGTATGCCGCTCTTTGGCCAGACAGAGAGCCAGCATCGTCAGCACCGTCACCTGGCCCGTAAACGCCTTCGTCGATGCCACGCCAATCTCGGGCCCCACGTGTATGTACGTTCCCGTGTCGGTGGCGCGGGGTATCGACGAGCCGATGGCGTTGCATATTCCGTAGATGAAGGCCCCCCGCTCCTTTGCCAGCTGTATGGCCGCCAGCGTGTCGGCCGTCTCGCCACTCTGCGAGATG
The DNA here is from genome assembly GCA_946644025.1 of uncultured Prevotellaceae bacterium. The sequence goes on from CAMPCG010000136.1 coordinate 4,383, forward strand.
GCAATCACCACGTCGTCGCTTGTCACCACGGGGTTGCGGTAGCGGAACTCCGAGGCATACTCCACCTCGCAGGGCAGTCGGCAGAGGCTCTCTATGAGCTGCTTGCCGATAAGCCCCGCGTGCCACGACGTGCCGCAGGCCACGATGACGATGCGCTTGGCCTCGAGCAGCTGCCGCCGGTAGTCTATCAGCGCAGAGAGCGTCACGCGGTCGCCCTCCACGTTGATGCGTCCGCGCATACAGTTGGTCAGGCACTCGGGCTGCTCAAATATTTCCTTGAGCATGAAGTGCTGGTAGCCGCCCTTCTCTATCTGTCCCAGGTCGATGTCCACCGTGTTCACCTTCAGTTCCTGCTCCTCGCCCAGTATGCTCAGCACCTTCAGCTCCTCGCCCAGCCTGATGACGGCGATGTTGCCATCCTCCAGGTACACCACCTTGTCGGTGTACTCGATGATGGGGCTGGCGTCGGAGCCCAGGAAGAACTCGCCGTCGCCGATGCCCACTACCAGCGGGCTCTGCTTGCGGGCGGCGATAATCTGCGTGGGGTCGCGCTTGTCGATGATGGCGATGGCGTAAGCCCCTATGACTTGATGGAGCGCCACCTGCACGGCCTCGAGCAGCGACAGGCTCTTCTTCACCATGATGTACTCCACCAGCTGCACAAGCACCTCCGTGTCGGTGTCGCTGCTGAAGTTGACGCCCTTGGCCAAGAGCTTCGCCTTGATGTCGGCATAGTTCTCGATGATGCCGTTGTGAATGATGGCCAGGTTGTGGCTCTGCGAGTAGTGGGGGTGCGCATTGCGGGCCGACGGTTCGCCGTGTGTGGCCCATCGCGTATGGGCAATGCCCACGCAGCCCGACACGTCCTTGTCGGAACAATACTCCGTCAGGTTGTCAACCTTGCCTTTCGTCTTGTACACATTCAGACTGCCGTCCTGGCCTATCATGGCCACTCCGGCGCTGTCATATCCACGATACTCCAGACGTTTCAGTCCCTTAATTAATACAGGATAGGCTTGATGGGTGCCTATATACCCTACGATTCCGCACATAAGCAATATTTCTTTTTGTTACTTTTTGCGTGCAAAGATATACATTTTGTCACGAAAACAAAGAAAAACATTGCTTATTGCCGCAAACTTTTAATAATAAATAACACTCAGGGGATTGCACGCCCACGGGCCGACACCACGACCTTGCGGCCTTTGTGCAGGTAAATGCCGGGGCAGGAGGGCTGTTGTGGCAGTCGGCGGCCGTCGAGCGTGAACCATCCATCGAGGCTTTCAGCCACGGCAGCGCCTACCTCGGCCATGCCGCTGATGCCCTCTCCCCAGTGTCGGGTGAGGAAGGCAACCTTCTCCCGCATACGCCGTTTGAACTCGTTCTTGCGCTCCTCGATGTTGCCGGTGCCGTAGCCGGGCCACCGGTTGTAGTCGCAGAGCGACGCCGTGGCAATGCGTTCGATGAAGTCGTCGATATAGTCATCGAGGCTGGGGTAGCTGTCGCCCAGGAAAGGCTGCCACACCTCCCTGACGCGCTGCTGGAAGCGGGGAAAGCGGGCCATCTCGCCTATCCAGTTCTGTCCGAAGGGCGGGTCCTGATAGATAAACTTGTCGAAGCCGCGGTGGAAGGAATTGCCGAAGTCCCACACGGGGCCGAAGATGAGCTTCGTGTCGTCGCCGCGCTGCTTGTGTATGTAGCAGCTGCCGTGGAACGACTCGGCATCGTCCATCACCTCCTGCACGATGTAGAATCGTGTCAGCGAGTCCAAGTCCACATAGCGTTCCCAGTCGGTGCTCTGCTTGTCGGCGGCATAGATGGCCCTGTCGGTGTCGGCGAGCAGCTTTGCGATGTAGCTGCGCTGGCTGGCTGACAGCACCTCGGGCGTGTGCATGGTGAATCGCATCCAGGCGCCGTTGCCCTCGCTCATGGTCACCTGTCCCGGTTCTTCGTAATTGTCAATCTCGAAGAGCCATCCGCCGGTGATGCTGTCGGGGTGGGTCTCCAGGTCGGCCTGCTCCACGACGTCCACCCGCTTGGAGGCCACGCGGACCGTCTCCGTCAGCATATACAGGCCGATGTAGTCGCCGTTGAGCACCACCTCGACGGGCTCCTGCCACGGTGTCCAGGCCAGTCCCAGCCGCCGGCCCAGCTCCAGGCCCACGGTGTTGCGCAGGAAGCCCAGGTCGTCGTCGGCATTGGCCATGAGGGCGAAGTGCCGGCTCTTCTTCATGCCCAGCGGCTTCACCTTCTCGTCGAACTTCAGCCGGTAGGGTTTCTTGTCGAAGTCTTTCCACGTGTAGTTTCCCCGGCCTTTTATCTGCAGCCCTTCCGGCGCGTCGGCCGAGCCCATCGAGGTATAGCCCTCCAGCCCCAGCGCGTCGATGTAGCAGGTGGCGCCGACGTAGTCATCCTTCGACGTGACGGGAGCCTCGGTGTTGATGTAGACCACGGGCAGGGTGCCAGAATAGGCCTGGTCGAAGGGCATACGCCACTCGGCCGAGGCCCATTTCTCATTGTTCGTCGGTGTATAGACCCAGCCCACGGGCATAGGCCTGTCGCTGGTGATGGTGCGCGGCTCGTCGAGCGTCTGGCTGATGTAGTCCTTCACCTCGGTGAACGACCGCCTGTAGGTGCTGTCGGCCATGCTCGTGGCGGCCACCGCATAGCGGTAGATGCCCGTGACGCTCTCTGCGAAGGTTATCGACCATCGGTCGCCCTCCTCGCGCGTCATGCTCACCACGTGGGTTTCGGCGGGCGTGTTGCTGCCATAGACGAACTTCGGCAAGGCGTAGCGCGTCAGCGAGTTGTCGAAGTAGTACGTGCCCTTCTGTATGTCGAGTGCCAGCGCCTGAAGGGCGGAAAGGAGCAGGAGCGCCGCGCAAGTAACGAAGTGTTTTGACATCATAATATAATAAGGTGTAACCCCCCAGAAGCCCGAAAGCCCCCCCTTCTGCCCCCGAGGGGGCTACTATAGACTTTCCCCGGTCTTCTGCCCGCAAAACTATAGAAGCCCCCTCGGGGGCCGTAGGGGGGGCCTCAGCCTCGGGGGCCGTAGGGGGGGGCCTCAGCCTCAGGGTGCGTGCAAAGGTAAGGCTTTTTGTCTTACCGCGCAACTTTTTTGCCGTTTATCTGATTGGCCTGTCCGTTTTTTATGATTATCCGCAATTATCCGCAAATGACGCTGAAAGCGTCATCGCTC
>CAMPCG010000137.1 GCA_946644025.1 uncultured Prevotellaceae bacterium
GGGGAGCGGCTGCGCCGTCGTTTGGTATACCTTGGACTTTTTAAAGTGGACTCAGATATTGCTTGGATAAGTATAATCATCTGTATAATGAAAAAGATATGTATATTTATATTTGCTCTTCTCTGTACTAACGCATACGCGCAGTTGTTAGTCAACGGGAAAAACGTATTCTTCGACGAAGCGACCAGTACCTTGCTCGCCACGGTGCCAAAGAGCTTGTTCGGCCACGATGCCGCGCTGCCAGTAGAGATAATGCCGGGTTGGCAGGACGTCACCATCGACTCCCAACAGCCAGTGGCCGACACCCCGTTTCTTTTCTCGCAACTATCGGCAGAGCGCAAATGGGCGGTAAAGGCAACGAAGGCCGACGGCTCCACGCTCGAAGCCACGCTGCAGTTCACCTTCCTGCCCATCGTGCAGCTGTTGCCCTCCGCTGCCGAGGGTTTCAGCAGTGTTTACCAGCAAGCCGCATTTGTCTATTCACAACCCGAATCCGCCACCACCGACACGCTCACAGCCCGCATCAAGTGGCGCGGCGGAACGACCAACGCCCCCGACAAGCACAAGCGCAACTACAAGGTGAACTTCGACACCGACCAGCGCTTCTTCGGTCTGCGCAACGACGACAAGTGGATGCTCGACGCTGGTCAGCCCGACGTGTTCCGGCTGCGCAACCGCATCGCCATGGACCTGTGGAACAAGATGGCCCGTAAGCCCTACTACGCCGACCAGGAGCCTAAGGCGCTCAACGGCGTGAGGGGCGATGTCGTGGAGCTGTTCCTGGGCGACGAGTGGCGAGGCATCTACAACCTCTCCGAGTTCATAGACCGCAAGCAGCTGAAGCTTAAGAAGATTGACAGCCAGACGGGCGAGATACGCGGATGCCTCTACAAGGGAGTTAGTTGGAACAAGGTCCAGATGTTCGACTACTTCGACAGCTACGACAACACCAAGGACACGTTCCACGGCTACGAGTTCAAGTACCCCGAGCTGGGCGATGACAGCGACACCGTAGACTGGGCGCCGTTCGTCGAGGCCAACAACTTCGTCAACAAGAGCACCGACGAGGACTTCCAAGAGCACATTGACGAATATGTCGACATGCCCGTGCTTACCGACTACCACATCTTCTTTAATGTGGTCAATGCCTTGGACAACGCAGGAAAGAATATGTACTGGGCCGTCTACGATAAGACTGCCTCCTGCCGTATCACGCCTGCCCCCTGGGACCTCGACGCCACTTTTGGCCAGCGGTGGGGCGGGAAGCTCGTCTACGAAGTCGTCGAGGGGCTGACAATCTCGCCCGAATTTCGCATGGACTTCGAACTGATGCTCACCGACCGCATGTTTGAGCACAACTTCAACGACTACCTGGGTCAGCTCAACGAGCGTTACCGTCAGCTGCGCCAGCCAGGCCAGCCCCTCCACACCGACAGCATCCTCGCCATTGTAGCGGGCTACTACAAGGCCGTCAAGAACAGCGGAGCCGCCAGCCGTGAGGAGGCCAAGTGGAGCGGCGACAGCGACGTGTGGGGTGATGTCATCGACTTCGACAAGGAGTATGCCTATATCTGCGACTGGATATGCCGCCGCATGGAGTTCATCGACCAGTCAGGACTGCCGATGTTCTATACCAAGTCCTACTTCGACGAGCTGAGCGTCAATCTGCCATCGAGAGACATTGGCAATGACAGCGAGATATACAACCTTAGCGGCCTTCGCGTGAAGAATACGGCAAACTTGCAGCCCGGTATCTACATAAAGAACGGGAAGAAAGTGGTCATCAAGTGATTACCAGGCTTTGCGTTGATAAAGTGAACAGTGCACTATGAATTATATACTATGTGTAGGAGTATTCCTGCTCGTCAATTCCATTTTCATCTGGAAATACCTTTCCCGCACTGCCTATAGCCCTGTTGTAGGCATCCTGGTATGGTCGTTGCTGGCAGGAGCCGTCTGTGCACTGGCTTTTCGGCTGTTTAGCAATGAGCGCAGGGCCAAGTGGGCCTCCATGGTGCTCTTAGCTGCATGTTTCTCAGTCATCGCGTCGGCCCTTGTGTTGATAGACCCGCTCTCGGTGAACGTTGACCGATGGTCGGCACTGGACTATTTCATCCGCGCCCTTTTCGACGGCACCTATCCTTACGGCGTAGAGACGCATATAGGTAACCACCCCTCGCCATTCCCTTTGTGGCACTATCTGCACATACCTTTTTATTGGTTAGGCGATGTCGGTCTCGGTCTTTTTGCCTATCTTGCTGCGTTCGTGTTTACTGTCCGCTGGTTCACCCGCTCGTGGATTCCCACCTTTTTCTCCTTGCTTCTGCTGTCGCTGTCTCCGGCCTATTGGTGGGAGGTAATCGTGCGCAGTGACGGTCTGGGCAACGCCATGGTCGTGTTTTGCATTATTATGTGGATGGAGCGCCGGCAAATATCCTTTAGCCATCCCAAGCAAGGACCATGGGTAGCCTGCGCTTTCATTTGTGGGCTCGTGGCCGTAACCCGCCTTTCCGCTGCCCTGCCACTGGCCATCTATACCTTCAAGAGCTTCCTGTTCGCCTCTCATCGCCGACAACTCCTCTCGCTGCTGATGATCATGGCCATTGTGCTGCTCTTCTTCGCCCCCTACATCTTTTGGGATACACAGACCTGGATATTCTTCAGCGTCAACCCCATGATGACCCAGACCCAGCAGGGCCACCCGCTTGTCCTGCTCCTGATGATAGGCATAGAGCTCTGGCTGGTCCTGCGCTACAACACGACCTTCGACCGTTATGTCAGTTCCACGGCTTGTTTCTTGTTCGTATTCTTTCTGACTGCTATTGTAAACAATCACCTCATCAGCAATGCTGAAACGCCCTGGATGGAAGATGCGAGTTTCGACATATCCTACCTCACCCTGGCATTTCCTTATTGCCTCTTCTCATTAGCCCGGAGAGAGAGCGGACAGCTTTGGACTTCACAAAGCCGATAACATTCGCCGCCTTGCTGATGAAGAAAATCAAGGCAGTGTTTATAATAAAGAGCGAAACGATACCTACGACAACGACTACCCACAAAGGCCACTTCGTAAGGATTGCTGTGCCGATGAGCGAGACAAACAGCCACATCCCGTAGTTATGGTAGAGGTAGATGGTGAAGATGTGGCGGTTCCAGAAATCCACTATTCTTGGAAATGGGAGGCGGAAGTTCCCTGCAATCAGTGATAAAGCGCTTAGGCTGACGATGCCAAAGAGCATGAATAGCGTGGAGGGAGGAAATTTCTCTAACTGGAAGTCCGGAAGCCGGCCCTTGCTTAGAATGACAAGCAGCAGGGCCGAGACAGCCAGGATGATTACGGTCGTGCGGGTAGAAACGCGGCGATAACAGACAAAACCAGCCACAAAGAAAACATTGTAGCAAAAGATGTAGAGAGAGGTCATGCAGATTATCTGCCAGACACTTACAATGCCCTCATAGCGAGGAAAGCCTGTCAAGTGGTAGGCCAAATCGGTGCAGACCATCATCGCCGCCGCCAAGAGCAAGTAGGCAAGTCCCCATTTCTCGGCCAGGCGACGCTGAAAATGAAACGAAACAGAGATAACCAGATAGGGGGCTATAAACCAAAGGTGCATGGCGTATGGCAGTCCGGGAATCTCCCTTGCCAGCAATATTTTCAGGAAATCGCGCAGACTGAAGGAGGAAGGGGCTAAGTCCCACAAAAATATGATGAGCAGCGACAAAGCGGCATAGACGTAATAGGGTAACAGCACCCTTTGGCAGCGGTTACTCAACGTTTCCCAGAAGCGTTTTGGGCGTGACAGCCTTGCAGAAGCCCCCGACACAAAGAATATGACAGGCATCTCGACGAGAATGAGCGAGGTGGCGGCCGAGGTATATGGTAAGAACCAATAGACCAAATGTACACAACAGGCAATGTACATCATGGTATAGCCTCGTATGGCATCGAGCCTTACGTCTCGCTTGGAACCTAATGCATAGTTCATAATACTTTCTGAAAGAAGGGCGGGGGGAGAGCCTGTCGTAGCCTCCTCGGGGGGCTGAAGGGCGGACTTCTACCTTACAAAGCTACGACGGTCGTGATACTGCCGGTAGGGCAAGTCGTAGTCCAGGAAGAAGAAGTTGTGCTGCCGCTGTCGGCTGGCTGTCGGCGGCGTCATGTAGTCGTCGCCGTATTTCTGGCGCAGGTAGGTGTCGGCCTGCTCCACTCCCATGACGGTGTGCCCGTCGAAGTTGTAGGGCTGTGGCGTTCCGAGCACGTCCTTCGACATCACCCCGCGCAGTCCGTCGTCGTAGTCCAGCACGCGGTCGGCGCGGTCGTAGTCGTAGGCATGATAGGCCTTGAGCAGCTGCCGCCGCGCCCACTCGTGGGTGAAGAGCCGCTGCACGAGCACCACGGGCCATGCCGACGGCCCGTGTCCGTGCTTGTAAGGGTCGCGGTGGAGGAAGTAGAGCAGCTTGTCGCAGGCCTTGTAGCGCGCCACGGCCAGTCGCTGCATGAGCCTGTTTGACGAGATGCCGTCGATGGGGAACACGTCTATGTAGATGCCGCCTACGTAGTCCGAGTGCTCGCGCTCTATGAGCGTGGTGCTGGCGTCGACAATCTTGCCGAAGCCTCCGGGAAACGTAGGGCTCGTCTCGATGGCCAGTGCCTCCAGCGGCTCGGGCAGCCACTCGCTGGCGTGGGCCATGAGCCGGTCGTAGTCGGGCCGAGGCATACAGATGTCCATGTCGTCGTCCCAGGGAATGAAGCCCCCGTGGCGCACGGCACCGAGCATGGTGCCCGCCCAGCAGTAATAGCGCAGCCCGTGCTCGCGGCAGACAGCGTCCACGCGCAGCAGTATCTGCAGGATGCGCCGATGAAGCTTTTCTATATCGTATGCAGCCATAATGTGCCGCAAAGGTAGCATAAAAGGGCAAAACGGCAAAATTATCGGGCATAAATTTGTCTATTATTCTATATTTTGGTACTTTTGCACTTCAAATGCAGAACATCATCCACATTGTCTCCAACCGTGAGTGGGGCGGCGGCGAGCAGTACGTGCTCGACCTGGCCAGCCGCCAGCGTGCCGACGGCATCGGCGTCACCGTGGTGTGCAAGCCCGTGGAGTCCATCCGCCGCAAGTACGACGAGGCCGGGCTGCGCGTGCTCACCATGCCGCTGGGCGGCGTGCTCGACGTACGTAGCGCCATCGCCCTCGCCCGTGAGGTCTCGTGCCTCTCGCCACCATTCCCGACGCGTCAGCGTCGGGCACCCCTCACCGTCATCCACGCCCATAACTTCAAGGATGCCTTCACTGCCTGCTATGCCCGCCGCCTGTCGAGGCGGAGCGATGTGCGGGTGGTGATGTGCCGCCACCTCACGCGCAAGGGCAAGAACACCCTGCCCTACCGCTGGCTCTACCGCGAGCTTGACTGCCTGTGTCTGGACTCGGAGGTGTCGCGCCGCGAGTTTCTCAGCACCCGTCCCTCCATCGACCCCCAGAAGCTGCGCATCGTCCACACGAGCATCGTCGTGCCGCGGGGGGTGGAGGCCGTCGACGTCCGCGGGCGTTTCGACATCCCCGCCGATGCCGTCATCGCCATGTTCCACGGCCGCCTCGACCCCGAGAAGGGGCTTGACGCCCTGCTCGAGGCAATGGCCCTGCTCAACGGCCACCTGCGGGGACCGCAGGAACTGCGCCTCGTCCTCGTAGGCCGCGGCAGCGATGAGTACACGGCCCACCTGGTGCAGAAGGCCGCCGAGCTGGGCATCACCGGCAGTGTCGTCTTCGCCGGGTTCCAGCACCCCGTGCTGCCCTGGGTGGCCGCTGCCGACGTCGGCGTGTTGGCCTCTACGGTGAGCGAGGGCTGTCCCCTGTCGCCGATGGAGTATATGTCTCAGGGTCGTCCCGTCGTCGTGACCAACAACGGCGGGCAGTGCGAGTATGTCGCCGACGGCAGCAACGGGCTCCTCGTGACCCCCGGCGACGTCGAGGCGCTGGCCCGTGCACTCAGCAGCCTGGCTGCCGACCCTGCCCTGCGCCAACGGCTGGGCCATCAGGCCAGGGCCGACTTCGACGACCACCTGAACTACGACCACTTCTACCAACAGATAAACGCCATCTACCAATGAAGCGCTCACCCCAAAATTGTAACGCCTCTTACGCTGCAATTCTATTGCAGCACAGCCTCGCTCTCGTCGTCCTCTTCCTGGCCATGACGGCGCGCGCCGAGCTGCGCCCCGCCCGCAGCGTGGGCAGTGTGGGCGCCGAGATAGGCGTAGGCACCGAGGGTTTCCGCCTGGGCCTCGGCATGGGCCTCACGCCCTTCATCGAGATTGACGTGGGCCTGAACTACATGCCGGCCATCACCATCAGCGGCAACATGCACTTCCGTAACAGCTCCATCACCATCCCCCCGTCCCCCCCTCCCTCGGCCCCCGCCCCCTCGGCCCCCGCCCCCGACGCCCCCGCCCCCTCGGCCACCATTCCCGATGCGTCAGCATCGGGCAAGACCTACCACCTGAACACCGTCCGCGTGGAGGGCAAGTTCGACCGCCTCACCTTCGACGCCAAGCTCTACCTCTACCCCTTCGGCTCGGCGGCCAGCTTCTTCTTGGTCGGCGGCGTGTCGGCGGGCGGCGGACGCCTGGCTTGGCTCAACGGACACAGCGACGAGGCACAGCGCATCTACGAGGAGAACCGCGAGTACTTCGACCAGCAGATAGGCCAGTACGAGGACATGGTGGAGGCCGTGGTGGGCAAGACGGCCCTCTCGCTGGCCAAGAACGGAAACGTGGCGGGTGAGGTGCGCGTGCCCAAGGTGCGGCCCTACGTGGGGCTGGGCTTCGGCCGCATGGTCACCGACGACGGCGTCGGCGCTCGCCTGGAGGCCGGCGTGGAGTTCACTGGCAAGCTGAAGGTGTACCAGGGCAACATAGAGGTGGACTACCAGGACTATCTGGAGCGTGCCGACAACAACCTGGCCAAGCTCATGGACCGCATGAGAGTCTACCCCGTGCTGAAACTCACCCTCACAGGCCGACTCTTTTAGCCGGTCTTTGGCCGCTGGCCTTTGGCCTTTGCCTGTCGGCTTTTGTCCTTTGGACGTTGGCTGTTGGCCATTATTTTCCGAAAAGTTGAAATACCGAAGCTGTTTTTACAAACACCGTCGGTGTTTGTAAAAACGCTGTCGGCGTTTATACAAACGTCGTCGACGTTTATACAAACGCCGACGACGTTTGTAGATTGCCCCGGCTCTTTCTGCGTTTAATATACGGGCAAAGACAACCTTTCCCCGGCTCTTTCCCACCATCAGCACGGCTGAGACTGTAGGAAAAGACCGCGTAATCCGTTTAATCGGTTTAATCCGTTGTCAGAAGAAATCCGTTTAATCGGTTTAATCCGTGCAATCGGTTTAATCCGTTGTCAGAAGAAATCCGTTTAATCGGTTTAATCCGTTGTCAGAAGAAATCCGTTTAATCGGTTATGATTATCCGCATGAACCCGTATAAGACGCTGAAAGCGTCAACGCTCAATAA
>CAMPCG010000138.1 GCA_946644025.1 uncultured Prevotellaceae bacterium
CAGCCATCTGCGACAGCTACGGACATCCCGCCGACAACCGCTACTATCAGATTGGCTTCATCCCCGCCGCCGGCTTCACAGCCATGGGCAGCGTGACGCTGAGATTCTGACACGCGGCCAAGGCGCATTAACACGTTAACACATTAACACGTTGACACGCGCTAGGCGCGTTAAAACGTTGGCCTGTTAATGAACGAAGTGAATGTTAACGTGTCAACCTGTTAATGAACGAAGTGAATGTTAACGTGTTAAGCTGTTAATGAACGAAGTGAACGTATTAGATATTCTCGGCACTGTCCTGGGATTCCTCTACCTCTGGTTAGAGATTCGCACCTCACCCTGGATGTGGGTGGTGGGCAGCATTATGCCCGCCATCTACATCGTCGTGCTCTATCAGGCCGGCATCTATGCCGACTGCGGCATGGAAGTGTACTATTTCCTGGCTGGCCTCTACGGCCTCGTCATCTGGCTGCGCGGCAAGACCGAGCAGGGCGGGCAGGTGGAGATCAGCCACACGCCGCGCGAGATGTACACGCGGCTGTCACTCGTGTTCGTCGTCCTCTTCGTCGCCATCGCTGCCTTCCTGCACGAATGTACCGACAGCCGTGTGCCCTACGTCGACGCCTTCACCACCTCCCTCTCCGTCATCGCCATGTGGATGCTCTCGCGCAAATACATCGAGCAGTGGTGGCTGTGGCTCGTCGTCGATGCCGTCAGCTCCGGCCTCTACGTCTACAAGGGCGTCTATGGCCGCAGCCTCCTCTATGCCGTCTACACCGTCATGGCCATCTACGGCTACTACACCTGGCGGCGAACGATGCGCCTCAGCGCCGTTATTGAGACAACAAATTAGAACACGACGACCTTTCGTCCGCCAGCGATGTAGAGTCCACGCCGCATTCTGCCCTGCCACCTGCGGCCCATCAGGTCGTAAACGGGCTGCTGTCTCATGTTCTGGCGGTTGTCCTGCTGTTCAATCTCCCCGATAGCGTCCGGGATCAACGGTGAGCCTTCGAGCATATAGTCGCGGATGACCTGAATATCATCATCCGTCACGTCACAATCCTTCAGGAAAGCTACGATGCGATCCTGCACCGTGTCGCCCTCGTAGTTCTGCTGGCAATAGTCCACCTTGTCCGTCAGCGGTTTTGCATCGCCGTTCATCGGCCTAATGCCAGCCTTGGAAAAGCTGGTCAGTTCGAAGTCCTTGTAGAGGTCGTCAAGGCTGAAGCCGAGGATAGCGCCCAGGAAAAGGCCGAAGGCGCCAGTGCGGTCGGCACCCCAGATGCAGTGGAAATAGACGTGCTTGCCAGCCCTCAGCGCATTAGCCACAAACTGGATGCCGTCGCGTACCTTCGTGCGGTTCGCTGCCTCTGTGCACAATTTCACGCTGCTCACGCCCAGATCAAGGAATTTGTAGTCGGCACCAGCTATGGCCGATCTGGAAGGAACCGAACCATTGATGTCGCTGCTGCCGCGCAAGTCCAGTTCCGCCTCGATGCCCAGACGTGCCAACTCAGCAAGATCAGCACTGCTCATCGTCGTCTGAAATCCGGCATGCAACTCACCGCCCCGGAACAGACGCCCGTAGCGCACGTGCCTGCCGTCAATGGTCGTACGGCCGCCCAGGTCACGGATATTGCTACCCGTCTGCGTAGCAATCATGCGCACCCTTCCCGTGGTCACGAACTTCCCCTTCGTCAGCACCTCGCCGTCGGCCTCCACCTTGTAGTAATAGGTAATGCCCGGAGCAGTGTTGTAGAGCTGGTATATCGTCAGCGATGGTGCCACGTTCAGCGTCTGCGTATGTTCAGCCGCACCATCGTAGTCCTCTGCATCGCTCACCGTCAGCGTCATGCCCGCGTGTGCGCCGTAGCGCTCAGGAATACAGATTTCCACGGGACGCGGCCTGTCGAAGATGCCCGTAGCGTAACTGGTGATGACACTTGAAGCCCCTGGCAGGCTGTAGTCGGCCGCCGCGAGGAAACGCTGCACCTGATCGTTCTCCAGATTGACCTCTCCCAGATCCACGTCTTGCCAGTCGCTGACTTGGTACTTGTTGGCAGCGTAGGCATTGCGCACATCCACCAGACAGCGACCGATGGTCGCTACGTCATCAGCCGCGGCGATGGTGGTCCGTGCCGCGGCGATGGCCGTTTCGAAGTCCGCACTGGCATCAGCAGCCTTGCTGACATAGTCGTCTATTTCGTCGGAGGCATATTGCCTGAAGCGGTCGAGATGCTCGGCAAAAGTGTAGCCAGAGATGTCGATGCGGTCGATGAACAAGTGCTCCACATTGGCATTGCCGTTGCTCTGCGAGAGATAGCCCAACGAGAGATAGCCCCGTACGTCGTGCTCGAAGGTCAGCTCCACCCTCTCCGTGGTCCATTGCCCCTTGACGTAGGACCTGGTGGAGGCATAATGCGTGATTCCGTTGTCCTCCACAAAACCGATCCTGTTTGCAGCCAAGCTGTTTTCGCTCGCCGTGTTGCAGACGGGAATCGTCAGTGTATAGCGTCCTGCAGGGAAACTGGCGGGCTTGATATAGCCGATGCTGCTGCCCCAAACGGCAACGAGCCCCAGGGCACAACCGTTCGACAGCTCATCAGGCCCTTTGACCGGCGCTTTGTAGTCATCGCCGCTTCCACCCACCCAGATGCCACTGCCATATTTCACGACAGCACCCGCGCGTGTGTCGCCAGCCTTGACATCACAATACCATCCCGCTACGTCGCCAGCCTGCGCATTCAGCGTGAGGTCGCCCTTGCGGTCGCGGATGTAATTGTACACACCCGCACCAACGGCATCATCCTCGCTGAAGTGCAGCGTCACGTCACCGTTCCAGGCGAGTGTCTCCACTTCGCCCAAATCATACAGGCCAATGCCCGAGAGCGACATCATCGCCCCCGACTTGCCGTTGCTCACGACCATCCTGAAGTGCGTCGAGGCATCGCCCTCCGGCACCATGAAGGTGGCATGCATGGGATAGAGCCTCTTCTTCGTGTTGATGTCGGTGAAAGCCTGCATATAGGCGACGTCGGCATCGGCGCTCTCGATGCTCACCGAGCACGTACCCTTGTTCGTCTCGTCGTTATTGTGCCAGGCTACCAACCCCGTGAAGCGGTAGGCATGTCCGGGCTGCAAACCCTCGAAGGCATAGGAATACGTGTAGGAACTGCCCGCCGAGAAATGCAGGTAGAGCAACTTACGGCTCACCTCATCCGCGGCATCGTAGGTGTACGCCACACCCGTCTCGGCCACGTAGTTCGCGTAGTTCGTCACGAAACGCTCGCCGCTGGTGGCGTTCAGTGCCTGCCAGGCTGCGTCGTAGTTGGCCGACCAGCCGAAAGTCGTGGGCAAGCCCGTGGCAGAGCCGCCGTCCCAACCGCCGAGGATATTCGTCTGAGCCCAGACGCCGATGCAAAGCAGCGACAACAGCGCGCTGCTGAAAAGCCTTGTTGATTTCATGATAGAGGGTGTTTCGTTTAAGAACATTTGCGCTACGAAGATACAAAAAAAGACCATCTCGCGTCAAAAGTTCACCACCTTATTGCTTCGCCCGGCCTGAAACCTGCCACAAAAAGTCGATAAGTTGACAATGCGCCTATCGGTTCTGCCTGATGAATTCCATGGGGCTGATACCTGTGATGCGCTTGAAGGTGCGGCCGAAGTAGGAGATATTGTCGTAGCCCACCTGCAACGCCACCTCCTTCACCGAACTCACGCCTTCGGCAAACAACAGCTGAGCACGCATCATCCGCCGATGGATGATGTAGTCCGTCGGCGTGGAGCCCGTCTGTCGGCGGAACTGACGGATAAAGCTGTCCTTGTTCATGCAGGCTTCTCCGGCCAGCACGTCGAGCGACGGCACGTTGGCCAGGTCCTTGTTGATCTTCCACAGCGCCTCGCGGATACGTTTGTCGCTGACCGTGGTACGCGGCTTGGCCATACTGAAAAAATGTGAGAATAGGATGTGCAGCAGGCCGTTGATTTCCATCTGCACGGCAAGCGGTCGGCTCTGGAACAGCTTGACGCCCTGCAGCGTCTTCGTCTGCGTCTCGTAACTCTGCGGATCGCTGTTGTGCAGTTCCCAGTCGGGCAGCAGGTACATCAACCTGTTGATGATGTGCGGATCGGCTTTCGTCATGGGGAACTCAAAGGGGAACAGGTACTGCTGGTAGTGCTCGTAGATCTGCATGGACTGATCCATGAAGTGGATGTAGTAGTGCTCAAACACGCCGTCGCAATGGTCGCTGTGGCTCACCAGTGCCGGAATGAGGTACAGGTTGCCAGGGGTGAGGTGATGCACCTTGCCATCGAAGGTCACCTCGCCGCATCCCTCGGTCACCCAATAGATACGTGAGAAGGAACTGCAGATATGCTCGAAGTTCCAGTCCCCGTCATGATGGGCGAAGCCGATGTTGAGCAAAGTCAGGTCATAGTTCATCGACAATACCTTTTCCGGCGGCAAAGATAAGCTTTTCATCGGCTACAACAAAATTTTTTTGACTTTTTCTTTATAAGAAACCAACAAAATAAAATGTCAAAACCTTCAGGACACAAAGGCCCGGAGTCACGGCGTGGAGTATTTACGCCGTGCCTCCGGGCCGCTTTGCCTAAACATATAAACAGATTGCAATCATCTGTTTTTTTCATTATTTTACTATCTTGTGCCCCTGGCTGACGAAGATGCCACGTGGGATCGCATGGCGGTTCACCTGTCGGCCGCTCAGGTCGTACCACGTAGGGTCTGAGGTGTCTTTTTTGCCGATTTCATCGATGAAATCGCCTCCTTGGTGAATGCCTTGCAGTCCGCATATCTCCTCCTGCGTGAGGCACACATCGTAGAGGCGCAGACCGCTGATGGTGCCACAGAAGTCTTGGTTGTCGGCAGCGTAGGAGCCGTCCCACCACTGCGTGCGTCCGATGAGGTTGCGGGTGTCGGCAGCCAGTGCCTCCAGCTGGAAAGCTTCTACCTGGTTGTCGGTGCCGCTGGCATCCACCTCGCCATCGATATATATCGTGGTCTTATGGGTGGCGGCATCGTAGCTCACGGCCAGCTTGTAGGCGTTGCCTGCCGCCAGCTTGGTCTGGCTCTTGACCATCGTGGTAGTTCCGCTGTTGTACTTGATGCCGGCAGCGAGGGGGTCGGCACGCAGGAAGAGGCTGTTGCCGGAGCCTGAGCCGAAGTCGTAGAGACGGGGCTGCTTCAGCATCGTTGCCACCTTGGCCTCGACGAGGAAGGTGTAGGAACGCAGGTCCTTGAGCAACCCTTGTGGGGCCGTTCCGTATTTGTTGGTGGCGAAGGCGCCGGTGGTGTTGCCCGTGAGGTCGAGGTCCTCTGCCTGCTCATAGCGCAGGTTCTTGGCGATGTCGCGTGCCAGCGCCTTGACGTCGAAGCTTCGGCTGGCATCTCCGATGGTGGCAGTGAGGGTGACGGGCGTGTCCTCCGTCAGGCTGGACAGCACGCCCGTGGATGAGATGACCTGCTCGTCGGAGCTGCTCCAGCTGATGTCAAAGCCCAGCATCGTGGCGGGCAGGACGAGGTCGGTGCGCGTCTCTGCGGGCAGCGTCATGATGGTCAGCGCATTCCTGGCCATAGCGGCATCGACTTCCTGCTGGACGTCGGCGACCAGCCGCTGCACCGTCAGGGGCGAAGCGCAGGCATAGAAGTCACGCTGTGCCACGATAAGATGGTTGAAGCCGTTGCCATTGCCAACGGCCGTGCCGCCTTCGAGTTCCGTGGTCTCTATCACCTGATCAACGAGGCCGTTGCGGTATGTCGTCAGCACCTCTCCGTCGTAGGTCAGGGTGAGGATCCATGTGTTCACCTTCGTCGGATGACTGTCGCCGCCGGTGCCCGTGGAGCCCGTGGCCCAGTTGTCGGAGGTGAGCAGGCGATTCTGGCTCTTGTACGCCGTGCCGCCGATGGTCAGTACGGGGTAGTTGTCGGTTCCCAGCGTGTAAGTCATATTGCCCAGAGTGAAGAGCTTGCCGCTATACTTGTCCACATTCATCGCGAAAGCCAGGCACAGCGACTTGTCCTTACCCAGGAAGGGCATATCGGTGCGCGGATTCACGTCCTCCGGCAGCTCCGTCGTCAGCGCTTCGTCCCATTCGCAGTCCACACGTATGTTCGTGGGGAATCCTTTTGGGTAGCCCTGCTTGACCATCCAATAGAAGTAGTCACCATTCATCCATGTCAGCCGCATGCCGGAGTTCTTGGAGCCAGGGATGATATAGGGTCGCATATTGTTCTTGGCGGAGTTGCGGGTGATTTGCTCGCTGCCCGCCACCTTGCCTTCGTCGTTGATGGTGTACTTCCAGATTTCGTAGACGCCATCCTTGCTATATTGCCCGCCCTTGGTCGGGATGCTGAGGTAGAGGTCGTTGATGTTCTCGGGGTCGATGGCCATGCCGCCGCTGTAGCAACGCTCGGTGACGTTCCAGTTCTGGTGGAAGGCATGACCTGCGTACTGCACCCATGTGCGACGCCACTCGCTACCCGTCCAGCGTGCATACCAGTAGACGTGCGTCGTCTTGGCATTGTCGATGTGGGGATAGGCGATGACGGGATTCCCTTTCTCGTCCAGTGTCACCTGCCACACCCAGTTGCGGATATTGTCGGACTTATCAACGACGGCTGTGGGATGCGCGCTGGCGTAGCTGCTCTGCTTGCTGACGTTGTGCGGACCATTGGCGATGACGGCGAGCTGGTTGCCCTGGATGTCGCGCAGGATGGGGCCGTTGCCGTGATTGATGTCGATGACGTTCAGGTAGAGCCAGTCCGGCATCTCGTTGTCGGGATGCCCTGTTGTATAGGATAGATAGATCTTATCCTTGCCGTTGCTTTGGTATTTGGCATACGGGCGTGCTCCCGTGCTCTGCACGATCTGCTTGGGTCCGAAGTCGAACGTGCAGTTGTCGTCAGCATCAGGCATGGTCAGGCGAGCGATGGTGGGATGCCAGTTGATGCCACGCCAGCAGAGGTAGATGTGCTCGGGGTCGTCGCTCAGGATGAAGGGCGAGGGATAGGTCGTCTTGTTGACGGGCGCGAGGTACTTCTCTTCGCCCAGGGCGGTGATGTCACCCGGACGGCGCGAGATGCGGTACCATATCTTGGCCTCGTCGGTGTGGCGCGTGTAGAAGATCATGACGCGTTCGTCGGGCAGCACGATGAAGGTGGGGTTATTGTGGTCGTCGGGCTGGAAGTAGCTGCGGATGAGGACATCCGTCTTGCGATGCCTGATCCAGTCGTACTGCGTGGCCTTGACGTTGCCGTGTATGTCGATATAGCCGATGTAGGTGGCATTGATGGTGCCGGCCGGGTTCTCATAGTGCAAGGCGCGCGGGTCGGCAAACCAGCACCAGGCGCCCTCGTCGGCCACGAGCGTACCGCTATAAGAGTCCTGTGCAACAGCACTGAAAAGGCTCATGACAATCATGAGCAAACAAACGAAAGGTTTCATTTTCATTATTGACTATTTATTAG
>CAMPCG010000139.1 GCA_946644025.1 uncultured Prevotellaceae bacterium
CCCCATCACCATGTCGTCGGTGCTGGCCCGTGGCGGCATGACCTACGCCGCCTGGGAGAACGCCCGCAACGTCTATCCCACCTTAGAGATGTACGACATGGCCGGCCTGCAGCGCATGGAGCAGACCGAGGCCGACTGGCTGCAGGTGAGCGGCGTGCAGCGCGTGGCCAAGGACAACGCCTTCATCGAGATGGGCGCCCGCGTGCTCAACAAGACCTTCGAGGTCGTCGTCGACCCGAAGTGTATCATGACCCGCCTCTTCGTCACCACCACCGAGGTGCTGCCCTCTGCCGAGGCCTACGCCCTGCAGGAGAACACCAACACCGACGACGCCAGCCGCATGTACCGCCAGATGGGTTCCTGCTATGCCAACCCCTTCCACCGCCTGGGCGATGCCTTCGAGTACATCATGAAGGTGCGCAAGGGCACCGACCCCGTCCACGACAAGATTACCGTAGACGGCGTGGAGACCACCATGGGCGAGTACTACCGCGACAAGCGCTTCGAGGTGTTCGTCTCGCGCGGCACGTTCTACCCCTTCCGTAACGCCTACGGCCAGCAGGGTGAGGCCCGTACCAACACCTTCGTCGTTCCCGAGGGCGTCACCGTCGTCGGCGGCGTGGACAACGACAAGTCGAAGAGCCACTGGTACTGCCAGGCCGGCTACGGCCAGCCCAGCGGCGACGTGGCCGACCTCAACATCGCTACGAGCAGCGGCCGCACCATCCACCTCGACGGCGCCACCACCCAGTTCATC
The DNA here is from genome assembly GCA_946644025.1 of uncultured Prevotellaceae bacterium. Next base: position 758 of record CAMPCG010000139.1, read on the forward strand.
CGCGACGACCGTCTGCGCCAGGATCGCAACGGCAACAGCGTGCAGGAACCGTGGGAGATGTACCACCAGACGGTGCTCAGCGGTAACGCCGTGAACATGGACGAGAAGACCAACGTCTACCACGTCATTACCTGCTACAGCGACGAGGAGCAGGTGGGCCTGCTGCCCCACCGCTACGCCAGCAACGGCAGCGAGCTCAGCGAGCTGGACCCCGCCGTCACCTACACCCAGCCCCAGCTGCTTGCGAACCTGCACAACGAGAGCATCGGCAGCAAAGACAGCCGCACCATCATCCTCGACGGCCTGATGATACAGGAGGCCCACGCCAACTTCATCGGCGACCGCGACATCGAGGCCGAGGGCGAGGAGCCTACGGGCATACAGAAGGCCACCCAGCTCACCTACTTCCGCGGCGGCGGCATCCTCGTCGACGGCAACTGGAACCACACCTTCACCCAGAACGGCACCATGGCCGAGGTGCTCGGTGTGGCCAAGCGCGACATCCCGCTGATGGTCGTCAACTGCCAGTTCCAGAACAACATGGCCGGCAACGGCGGTGCCATCTACACCAACGGCACGCTCTACGCCGTGGGCAGCCGCTTCACCCAGAACTACAGCTGCGGCCCCACCAGCGAGCACGACCAGCACTTCATCCCCTGGACGGCCGGCGGCGCCCTCGCCACCAACTACGAGTGCAGCCTGTGGAACTGCCTCTTCGACAACAACGAGGCCCGCCGCGGTCAGGACGAGGGCGTAGACTACCCCATCTCCTCGGAACTCACCAACCGTCTGATGTCGGAATACGGCGTCAACTACACCAACTCCGATGCCTGCCAAGGCTCCGGCGGTGTGGTCAGCGCCTCGGCCACGTCGGTGGTGCGTGTGCTCAACTGCGACATGGTGAAGAACAAGGCCGTGCAGTACCCCGCCATCTACAACCACATCGACAACGGCGTGCGCACCGCCGACGCTGCCGCCATCGCCCAGTACGGTCCCGGCCGCCACTACGCCGTGAACACCATCTTCTGGGGCAACGAGGCCACGGGCAGCCAGGTGGTGATGCTCGACGGCAGCAGTGCCGGCAACCGCCAGCCCAACCACGTGGCCAACTTCGGCGAGGAAGACGACGAGATGCTCTACTTCTGCGCCTACGAGGACGGCACCGCCATGCCCGCCACCACGCCTCAGCCCAACATCACCGACGGCATGTCGCCCACCGAGGTGGCCGCCGCCGTGGCCGAGGCCCAGGAAAAGCGCAACGAGGCCAAGATGTCGCACCTCATCTCTACCGACAGGAGCGTCTACGATGACGACGACATCGACGTCATCAAGTACGGCTATCTTGACAAGGCCGCCGTCTTCGGCATCAATTCCGCCACCGGCAAGCCCTACAACCACAACCAGATTGTGAGCAGCACGAACTCGGCCAGCGACGGCCCCAACTTCGTGCTTCCCACCGCCATTGCCGGCATCGACGGCTATCTGGAGAACGCCGACTGGCTCGTCACCCGCCTCAACGCCCTCATCGACAATGGCTGGAGCTACCTCGAGCAGGGGGTGCGCAAGAAGAGCGAGAGCTCGACCACCCTGCTCACCAACTTCCTCGACAGCGACAAAAACCGCCTCGACAATGCCGGCAACGACGACGAGCTGAGCGGCGCCGGCTTCTACAACGTCTTCTCCAAGAGCGTCTACCACCGCTTCGGCCGCCTGGGCTTCCACGACCTGCTGCCCATCGCCAACGAGAAGTACATGGAGTACCGCCGTTCGGGCCGCTCCACGATGCAGAACATGATGCGTATCTCCACCTACCCCCGCATCAACGAGAAGAACGTGTTCATCGACATCGGCATCTACGAGTACCAGTACGTTCAGCTCTCCGCCCTTGGCGACGAGGTCGACGTCATCTGGGTAGGCCCCGAGACCGGCCTTGGCAACAACGGCAGCACCGCCGCCCTGGCCACCAGCGACCTGCAGGGCGCCATCGAGACGCTGCTGCTCAGCCGCAACGGCCACGACAAGATGATCAAGCTGAAGGAGGGCACCTACAGCCCCATGCGCCTGACGACGAACAACAAGCAGACGTTCTTCATCAACATTCCCACGCGCAGCGACGGTGTCACCATGCCCGGCGGCGACAGCGACCGACGCCTTGGCATCAAGAGCCTCACCATCCGTGGCGGCTACAGCCTCATGGCCCTCGACAATGCCAACGACGGCGAGTCTGACCGCGACGTGGAGCAGCACCCCTCCGTCATCTCCATGCGCCGCTACTCCAGCAACACCGACGACCAGCTCGACCACCTCTTCGTCATCGAGAACGCCGAGCAGACACTCTCCTACGGTAACTTCCTCAGCGACGACGGTTCGACGCCACCACAGTTTACCGGACAGGCCGTGCCCATCATCTTCGACGGTATCACCTTCACCAACCCCTACGCCCAGAACAAGGACGAGAAGGGCGGCGCGGCCCTGCTATACGACGAGCAGTACCGCTCCACGCCCAACGGACTGAGCAAGACCAACAACCTGCTGCAGAAGCCCTTCGACCTCACCGAGGCGGGCACGCTCGACCCTGCCGGCGCTGAATACCACAAGCTTATCATCCGCGACTGCATCTTCAAGGGCAACGGCGTCGACGATGCCAATGTCCCTGCGGTGTCCATCCGTGAGGGCGGCGGTCAGGCCCTGGTGGTCAACTCGCTCTTCCACTCCAACAACGGCTCGCCGCTCGACGCCGTCAACACGCAGGTGGTCAACAGCACCTTCGCCCTCAACGACGGTTACCTCAAGCTGACCGACGTCACCGAGGAGTACAAGGACGAGGACGGCGTCACCGTCGTCAGCAGCGAGTCGTTCCCCTCGCAGCTCCACAACAGCATCATCTGGAAGGACAACCAGGCCAGCGGCGGCAGCGGCAGCACGCAGTTCGACGTGCCCACGTCGCTCTTCGACGGCGGCGCCTCCACCAGCCGGATGACCTATAACACCATCACCGGCTATGCCAACACCGACGAGTCGGCCGACAACCACAACATCAGGCTCGACGATGCCAACAACGACGTGATGCAGGGGCCCAACTTCGTGAACCCGCAGGAGACCTTCGCCGACGATGTCACCGCCGACGAGCGTCAGGCCCTGAGTATGGCCCGCGACTTCCACATCAACCCCTCGGCCCGCATCATCAACCGCGGCAACACCGCGAAGTACCAGGAGCTGGTGCCCTACTATCCCACCTATCCTCGTTACGCGACGAACCCCGCCGTGGAGGCTCCCGACGACGACGTGACCGTCTCGACGCCCTACGCCCACTACCGCTACGTCTACGAGGACGACGATCATACGGAGGTCGTCAGCCAGTACTGGTTCCACACCGTGCAGCGCGGACGGCGGCTGACTCCCTCGCAGTTCACCGAGTCCATCCTCAAGGGCACCGACGCCACCAACCACACCGAGACCGAGCTTTCGGGCGTGCCCCGCCTGAAGGGTTCTCGCGTGGAGCGCGGTGCCTACGAGAGCACCGCCGCCGTGGAGCGCGTGCTCTACGTCTCCATCGACGGTAGCGACGGCAACGACGGCACGTCGTGGGAGAAGGCCTTCTCGCTCGACAAGCTGCAGACGGCCATCGACGTGGCCAGCATCTACTCCATGACCAGCGGCACCACGCCCCTGGAGCGTGCCTACGTCTTCGTCAAGGGTGCCGAGTCGGCAGCCAACGGCGGCAAGCCCATCAACGTGCGCGACGGTGTCTCCGTCTTCGGCGGCCTGCGCATGGGTTTCGGCAGCGAGGCCATCCGCGACCGCGAGCTCGACGCCGAGACCAACCAGTACACCATGTACAGCGACCAGGAGGTGGCCCGCTACGTGCGCCAGGTGCAGGCTGGCCGCGACGGCGTGGCCGCCAAGGGTGCCAACAGCAGCACCATCGTGGGCCTGAGGAGCGACAACACGGCCACGCCCGAGGTGGGCTTCCAGCTCGACGGCTTCTGGCTCAACGCCGGAAGCGCCGATGCCACGCCCTTCGTGGCCGACAAGGCGCTCACCGTGCTCAGCAACAACGTCGTCACGGGTAACACCGTCAGAACCGGCGGTCAGCCCGTCGTCGACATGCAGCAGGGCCTGCTCTACAACTCGCTCTTCTTCAGCAACACGGCCGGCAGCGGTGCGCCGCTGGTCAGCGTCGGCACGGATGCCTATATGCTCAACTGCACCGTCGTTGGCGACGAGGGACAGACGCTCATCGGTGGCAGCGGCAACCCCGACCACGTGAAGAACACCATCAGCGTCGGCGAGCCGACGACGGCCCGCGCACCCATGTTCGCCCCCTACCAGCGGCCCGAGGCCCGCGGCGGCAACACCGCCTACAGCCTGGCCGACGCGCCCACGCTCACTACGTGGCAGCCCTACTGGTATCAGCTGCACGAGCAGAGCACGCAGATTGACGCCGGCGAGGAGACTGCCGCCGTCAACGCCTGGCTGCCCGCCGGCCTGAGGCCCTTCGTCGACTTCGGCCACGACCGCGACGTCCTGGGCAACCCGCGCCGCCTGAGCACCATCGTGGACAACGGCTGCTTCGAGACGTGGCGCGTCAGCGGCGACCGCTATGCTACCAACCAGACTAACATCGCCGACAAGGGCGAGACAGGATTCTACCAGAGCTACACCAACGACTACGGCGGCCATCGCTATCCCCACGAGGGCAGCGTGGTCTACCTCACCGAGGACGCCAGCCTCGTGCTCCAGATGACGGGCAACGGCATCCTGCGCCCCGGCTACTTGCTGGCCCAGTCCGGTGCGTCGCTCTACGGCCAGGGCTACCACGTCCAGCTGCCCTACGTGGCCGCCGAGAAGGTCCTCAGCCCTGCTGCTCCCTCGCTGGCCTCGCTGCCCTTCGACTACGGTCTGCAACATGCCTACTCCGTCAGCTACAACAGCGGCGACGGCAGCATCAGCCAGGTGCCGGAGCGCGCCAACTTCGACGCCCAGCACTACGACGGCCTTCAGCGCAGCCACTGGCGCTACCACTTCCACGAGAACGAGTCCGAGTGCTGGGACGACGTCCTCGACGCCGACGCCACCATGCAGGCCTGCGACGGCTGGCTCGCCACCTACAACGGCAGCGACGAGCAGGCCGTGCGCTTCACCGCCTGGAGCGGCGACAGCTACGTCTACGAGGAGGACGGCACGGCGAAGACCGTCACCCTCACGCAGTACGACGACCGCACCTCCACCAATGGCGGTGCCGACTTCACCAAGCTCGAGAACATGGGCTGGAACCTGAAGGGCCTGCCCTGGCTCGTCAGCAACTACCAGACGTCGACCCAGGCCGACGGCACCTACCAGATGCAGGTGCCCCACGTCATCTATGCCACTATTCCCGATGCGTCAGCATCGGGTGCAGGTTCGGGCCTCGCCGCCCGCTACGGCCAGTTCTACACCGCCCAGTCGTGGGTCCCCGGCGCCACCCTCTCGCTCTCCGACGCCTTCTTCACCCAGACGGCGGCCATAGGACCCGAGGAGACGGTCACCTTCAAGCTGCCCGTCTACAGCGGCACCACCGCGGCTCCCGCCCGTCAGCAGGTGGGCATCGCCGCCCTCGACGACGACGCCGACGCGACGCGTGCCGACGATGACAGCTTCTTCTTCTTCGACGACGTGGTCGATGTCTACCCGCAGGCCGACGCACCCGTCGACATGACCTACCACCTGGGCAGCGACGGCCTCAAGTGGATGGCCTTCGACCCGCAGCAGCCCCAGCTCTACGTCTCCACCGCTCAGGGTGCACGCCTCGCCCTTGCCAGCCAGGCTCCCGTCGGCATCGAGATTCCGCTGGGCGTCCGCTTGCCCGACGCCGGCCGCTACGTCATCGCCCTGCCCTCGGCCGAGGCCTACGCCGACCAGGAGGCCGTGTGGCTCATCGACCACGAGGCCGGCACCGCCACCAACCTGCTCACCGATGATTACGTGCTGACCGTCGGCGAGGGCGGCGACATCGTCACCCGTCTGGCGCTGATGTTCGGCTCCGAGCCCTCTATGCCCTCGGCCGCATCGACAGCCCATCGCGGCATCGTCAAGGTGGCAGCCCGCTACGGGCGTCTGCCCCTGCAGCGGCTGGGCTTCACCACGGGCTCTATCAGCATCTACAGCCCCGACGGTACACTCGTCTATAGCGGCGAGGCCGGCCGGTTCAACGGCCATCTGCCCGACGGCGTCTACATCGTCAAGCCGCAGTAGGGAGGTCGGCCTGCCTGACAAGGGGAAAGCCTCCCCCAGCATCTTTCCGAAAATCTTGAAACGCCGGCGTGGTTTGTACAAACCACGCCGACGTTTGTATAAACGCTGTCAGCGTTTGTACAAACACTGACAGCGTTTCAAGATTGTCCCTGCCCTTTACCCAGTTAAAGTACGGGCAAAGGTGGAAAAATCCCGTTTGCGATTTGGAATATTTAGAAAGAGTTCGTATTTTTGCAAGGTCAAAGATAATCAGCAATGTCAAGGAGCAAGGAAGAAGCTGTCGCTGCCGGCGTGGCGCTCAGCGGTACAAAGCACAACATGAAGCGCCGCAAGCCCTGGCACGACTATAGCCGGAAGGGCACGTATATGCTGACGCTGGTGGTAGAAGGGCGGCTGCCGGTGTTCGGGCGGCTGGTAACGCCCGCCGCTGACGCGGCGGGAATGGTGGCCGCGGGGCCTGTTCTGGCGGCGGGGGCCACTATTCCCGCTGCGTCA
>CAMPCG010000140.1 GCA_946644025.1 uncultured Prevotellaceae bacterium
CGGTATCGTCAGCAAAGACATCCTTACGGCAAGTAATCTTGCTGAGGTTTTTTGCTGCACCCGTTGCAATACCTGAGTTATAGACCATATACTCCAGACGATAGACAGCACACGGCAATTCTACCACCTGTGAATAAGAGCAGCTGTTGGTCCATCCTGCACGCAGCTGAAGCACGCCGGTATTGTCGCTCGTGTCGAAACCTTCGGGTTTAGCAGGAGGATCGACAGTGGTGAAAGCGCCATTGCTGGGACGGCCGGTGTTAAACAGTCCGGCAGGCATGTCATAGCGGAAAGAGCCAAAGTAGACCCACTCTGGCTTTTGCGTCGTAGCGTTCTCAGGAGTGATGGACACGGCATTGCTTTTACCAGCTTGGAACGTTGTCGTCCATCCCTTGATAGTGGTGACAAAACCATTGAACGAATCATGCCCCTCATTATTTCTCGTATAAATGGAGCCATCGGCACAATAGTTCCAGATACTTGCTGCTGAGGTAGCTGTAGATGCTGCTTCCTTGGCGGCTGTTCCATCAGCATTGAAACTAATGTCCTCATCGAAACCAGCATTCTTAATGTAGCTGGTCACGTCCTCTTCGGTCTGTGCAACCATAGGCAAGGCCATGAGCGCACTGACTGCTAATAGTAAGAGTTTCTTCATGTTAATAAAAGAATTTAAGTTAGTAAAAATAGTATTTTAAGTTAGCATATACAAAATCCGCGTCAAAATTACTACATTTTTCTTAAACGAAAGGGGGTGAAATTCGTATTTCTTATAATTATTCCAAAAAGTTGTATCATCCGGCGGTGTTCATTTTCTCCACAAACTCGGTCGGCGACAGCCCTGTCTTTCGGCGGAAGAGTGTCCGGAAATGCTTAGGGTCGCTGATGCCACACCGCTCGGCGACCACCTTCACGGGGCGGTCGCCGGCAGCGAGCCTTTCGATGGCTTTGCCTATCTTGTAGTCGTTGACATACTCCTGAACGGACATCCCCGTGACGTCCCTCAGTCGCTTGTACAGGCTGGAATGGCTCATGGCAAGCGAATAGGCCATGTCGCCTACCTTGAAGTCGACGTTAGTAAGGTTGGCTTCCACCACTTCGCTGCATCGTGACAAAAACTCTTCGTTAGTCATTAGGAGGGAACTTTACTTTAGGCTGGTTCTATTAATCCGCTATATGGTGCGCAGCCGCTCCCCTCCCCTGCAGGGGAGGGGAGCGGCTGCGCATAATTTTCGTAATTTATAGAACATACCTTTACATATTCATGGTTGGAATGAGGGGGGGAGAAGCATATATATAATATGTATACATAAATAATTTAGGCGAGCCGCCCGCACACTACGCACCGTTCCTTCAGTACGAATGGCTGATGGTTCCCGCCCAATCGGTGTTGGCGCTTATCAGGAACATGTCGTTGCCCGCTGTGGGTTGCTCGCCACTGTGGGGGTCATCGTCGCCGGGAGTGGGCTGGTTGATGAAGAAGTTGCCCGAGAACTCGGTAATCTTGTTGGTCTCTACGCCGATGCCTTTGAACTCCCGCTCGTAGACGACGGTCTGCGTCTCGTCGTAGGCCGTGACCGTGAGGTTGAGCTTTGCCGTGGGTTCCTTGGGGATGGTGTAGAGGTCGAAGCTATAGGGGCGGGTCATGCTTGTGCGGTCAATGACCTTCACCACCGTCTGCTTGGAGTCCACGCACCCGAAGCCCGTGGTGGCATTGAGTGCTCCGCTGCCTCCGGTGTAGTAGAATTTCAGGTTGGAGACATTCGCGGGAATTTCGTCGTTGATGATGAAGCGCAACATGGCCGTGACGCGGTTGAGCGTGATGTTGTGGGTCTGCTGCTGTCCGGTGACGGTGATGCTGCCGTAGTAATAGAAGGTGTCTGAGAAGCCCAAGGCGTTGGTGAACTGTATCTTCTCTGCGTCGGTCGTGGTGGGGTTGCCGTCGCTGCTGTGTGCCAGCACGAGCACCTGATAGGTACCCGCCTCCAGTGTCAGCTCCACCTGTCCGTAACTGTCATCGTCGGCCACCTGGTTCACGCCCTTCACCTTCTTTCCGTTCTGGTAGATGGCGAAGTTGAGCCGGTTCCAGAAAGCATCACCGTCGGCGCGGGTCATGGCCTTAGCGTCTGTAGTGACCACGCGGAGCACCAGGTTGGGCTCTTCGCCACCGTCGCTTACTCCAGTGATGTCGCCCATGTAGGGCTTCTCACACGACGTTGTCATGGTGAGCGCCATGACAAGCAGGGTAATAATTAATGTTAGGTTTTTCATACTATTTGATATTTTAGGTATTAGGTTCTGCGCGCAAAGATAGGTGTTTTTTTATTAATAATAAAGAAAAATATGGAAAAAGTTGTTGCTACGGAGAAAAATTAACTACTTTTGCCCCAAAGAAAATCTATATGAACCACTTGTCAGACTTTGAGATTATGGCGCCCGTTGGCAGCCGCGAGTCGCTCATGGCGGCGCTGCAGGCCGGGGCAGACTCCATTTATTTTGGCATTGAGCGGCTGAACATGCGCGCAGGGTCGGCCTCAGCCTTTACCATCGACGACCTGCGCGAGATAGCCCAGACGTGCCGCGAGCACGGGGTGAAGTCGTACCTCACGGTGAACACCATCATCTACGACGAGGACATCGCGCTGATGCACGAAATCGTCGACGCGGCCCGCCAGGCAGGCATCTCGGCCATCATTGCCAGCGACGTGGCGGTGATGCAGTACTGCAGAAGTGATCAAGGAAAAGTGATAAGTGATAAGTTGGCTGCGCGTGAGAACTCATCACTTCCCATGGAGGTTCACCTGAGCACGCAGCTGAACATCTCGAACGTCGAGGCGCTGCGCTTCTACGCGCAGTTTGCCGACGTGGTAGTGCTGGCCCGCGAGCTGCGCATAGAGCAGGTGGAGGAGATACACCGCGCCATCGTCGAGGAGCACATCTGCGGCCCGTCGGGCGAGCCTGTGCGCATTGAGATGTTCTGCCACGGAGCACTGTGCATGGCCGTCAGCGGCAAGTGCTACATGAGCCTGCACGCCGCCAACCGCTCGGCCAACCGCGGCGAGTGCATACAGGTGTGCCGACGGTCGTACACCGCCACCGACAACGAGACGGGCTACCAGCTGGAGATAGACAACAAGTACATCATGAGCCCGAAGGACCTGAAGACCGTGCGCTTCATCGACCGGCTGATGAAGGCCGGCGTGCGGGTGTTCAAGATTGAGGGCCGCGCCCGAGGGCCCGAATACGTCTACACGGTGGTGAAGTGCTACAAGGAGGCGGTCCAGGCCGTGCTCGACGGCACCTTCACCGAGGCAAAGAAGGACGAGTGGGACGAGCGGCTGGCAAAGGTCTTCAACCGCGGCTTCTGGGACGGCTACTACCAGGGGCAGCTCATGGGCGAGTGGAACAAGAACTACGGGTCGAACGCCACCGAGCGAAAGGTCTACATAGGCCGCGGCGTGAAGTATTTCTCACGCATCGGCGTGGCGGAGTTCACCGTCGAGGCCACGACGTTCAGCGTCGGCGACCGCCTGCTCGTCACAGGGCCCACAACGGGCGTGATGTACCTCACCGCCACAGAGATTCACGACAACGACGGCCACCCAGTAGAGACAGCACCGCAGGGACAGCGAGTGGCCATACCCGTGACCGCCAAGGTGCGGCCCAGCGACAAGCTGTTCAAGCTAGTTCCGGAAGAGCATAACGAATAGTTACCGGCTGGTTCTATTAATCCGCTGTATGGTGAGGGCGTGTCAAAATACGCTTCGCGCCTTACCAAAACAAAAGAAAACAGGAAAAACAAAAGAAGACAATGTTGTTTATTTCTTGTTTTCTTTGTTTTTGTTGGTTTTTGAGAGAACGCTTTAGCGTATTCCTGACTTCGGCGTTACGTCACCGAAACACATTTGGGACAAAACCCACCCCCAACCCTCCCCAGGGGTGGGTCTCAGGGGTGCGTTGCTGGGTGGGTTGCTGGCTGGGCCTCAAATCTACAAACGCTGTCAGTGTTTGTACAAACCACGTCGGCGTTTGTACAAACCACGTCAGTGTTTATACAAACGCTGACGTGGTTTGTAGATTATCCTTACCCTTCCTGCATTTAAAATACGGGCAAAGACAACTTTCCAACGGCTCTTTCCCATCAACAGAAGGGCGCTGCCCTGGACTGACTGCTTATTGGTCTTCCCAAGACGTTAGATGAGCGCCATTCCCAGCTCCTTGCACTCGCGGCGCATGTCGTCGGGCCAGATGCTGGCCTGAATCTCGCCCACGTGGGCCTTGTGGAGGAGCACCATGCAGAGGCGGCTCTGACCGATGCCTCCTCCGATGGACAGGGGCAAGCGGCCTGTGAGCAACTGCTGGTGGAAGTACAGCTGCTCGCGCTGTTCCTGGCCCTCCAGCTTCAGCTGTCTTAGCAGGCTCTCCTTGTCCACGCGGATGCCCATCGACGAGAGCTCCACGGAACGGTCCAGCACGGAGTCCCAGATGAGGATGTCGCCGTTCAGTCCGCGGCGTCCGTCCTCGGCCACGGTGCTCCAGTCGTCGTAGTCGGGGGCGCGGCCGTCGTGCTTCTCGCCGTTGGCCAGCCTGCCGCCGATGCCGATGATGAACACGGCACCGTAGGCCTTGGTGATGGCGTCCTCACGCTCCTTGGCGGTCATGCCGGGATAGGTGGCCAGCAGCTCCTCACTGTGTATGAAGCGTATCTTCTCGGGCAGGAAGGGCTTTATCTGCGGATAGGTCTCGCAGACGAGATACTCCGTGCGGCGTATGGCGGCATAGATGCGTTCCACGACGTCCTTCAGGAAGGCCACGGTGCGGTCTTCGCGGCATATTACGGCCTCCCAGTCCCACTGGTCGACATAGAGCGAGTGGAGGTTGTCCAGCTCCTCGTCGGCGCGTATGGCGTTCATGTCGGTATAGATGCCGTAGCCCGGCTCTATGCCATACTCGGCCAGCGTCAGCCTCTTCCACTTGGCCAGCGAGTGTACCACCTCGGCACGGGCGTCGCCCAGGTCCTTGATGGGGAAGCTCACGGCACGCTCCACACCGTTGAGGTCGTCGTTGATGCCCAGCCCCTGAAGCACGAACAACGGGGCAGTGACGCGACGCAGGCGCAGCTCGGTGGACAGGTTTTGTTGGAAGAACTCTTTTATCAGTTTGATGCCCTGCTCCGTCTGACGGGGGTCGAGCAGCGGGCGATAGTCTACAGGCTTAATCAGTTTGCTCATAATGCTTCTTTTGAATAATTGCGCGCAAAGGTACACATAATTATGATAATTTGCAAACAAAACGGTAAAAAATTTTCCAATTTGCTACCGATAATTGATTTTTGCTAACACAAAGCAAACCGACAAAGCACTTATATGCACCCAAAAGCCCCCCCTTCGGGGGCCGAAGGGGGGGCTTCGTTTACTGGCACACCGTGCAGACGTAGCGCGGGAAGACGACGGTGTGGAAGCTGACGCCCTCCAAGCTGCTGCCTTCCAAAACATTACGCATATCATTGCGAATGCCCTCGCCCGTCATTTTCAGCAGGCTCTCCTTCATGGTCCAGAGGCGTATGAAGGCGAGGCGCGGGTCGGGGGCAGAGTGGATAAGGCGTTGCTCGTCGTCGTTCATGGTATGGGCCACGAGGGCGGGGCTGTAGCCGTCGAGGCTCTCCACGTCGACACCCACGGGGACACGGTCGACGACACAGGCGGCGGCCTCGCGGCAGTGGCTCAGGCTGAAGTGTATGTCAGGATGGCCGTCGAGCAGGGGCTTGCCATGGTCGGTGAAGACAAAGAGCGGCGGATTGACGATGGCGTAGTCCTGACGGAGGGCCCGCTGCAACAGCAGGTAGGCCGAGAGCGAGAGCCGACGGTCGCCCTCCTGACGAAAGCGCAAGGCATGGGCACGACGCTGGGGACTGACGGCGGAAAGGGCCGCGTCAAGGTCGAGAAGGTCGGGGCGGTCGTCGATGAAGAAGGTCATGGCGCAGAGGGGGCTGCGATAGTATCGCAACATAGGAGACGTTACAGAGGTCGTTTCGGGGTTACATCTTCTTGACGGTCAGCTGGTGGAGCAGGGCGATGGCTACCGCCTCGATGACGTAGGCAATGAGGTAGCTGTACCACAGGTAGGCGGGGGCCACCCTGCCCATAATCCAGAGCACGGGAATGACCGTCAGCGAGAGGGCGAAGGAGATGAAGAGCGCTATATGGTGGTGCTTGTAGAGCTTGTAGACAATCATCAGCACGTAGATATAGCTGAAGGGGATGAAGCTCAGGGCGAAGATGCGCAGGGCGGTGGCGGTCTCGCCGAGGTAGTCAGGGTTGTCGGCACCGAAGAGGGCGGCGATGAGCTGCGGGTCTATCCACACGAGGAGACACGTCGCGGCCAACGACACGGTGATGAAGCGGAAGGCCTTGCGGATGACCATGCGCAGGGCCTCGGCATCGCCACGCCCCACCTGGATGGCACCCAGCGACTGCAGCGTCTGGCAGGTGCCGCTGATGAAGAGGTTGTAGACCTGGAGCAGGTTCATGCTCACGGCGAAGGCAAATATGCCCACCTTGCCCAGGGTGGAGAGCACGATGGTGTTGGCCGAGAACAGGAGCAGCGTCAGCGAGATGGAGGCGATGGCCAGGGGAGCGCCCTGGGAGAGGATAAGGACCAAAGCCCCCCCTACGGCCCCCGAGGGGGCTTCTATAGACTTTTTGTTCAGGGATGGGTCTGTCGTGTCCACCTCGGAGGGCGGAAGGGGGGGGGTGCGAGGTGTCTGCAGGAAGAGCCGGGGGTTGCAGGAGGCTCGCCAGTGCGTGAGCAGGATGGCGATGCCCACGAGGTGGCCCACGACGGTGGCGGCCGACGAGCCGGTGATGCCCCACCCCAGCCACTGGATGAAGACGATGTCAAGGCAGAGGTTGACGACGTTGTCGATGATGACGGCTGCGGAGACGAGCTTAGGCTGGCCGTCGACGCCCACCATCGTGCTCAGGCCCCACATGAGGATGAAGGCCGGATTGCCAAGCAGCAGCACCTGCATATAGTCGCGTGCCAAGGGCAGTATATGGTCGTTGCTGCAGAGCAGACGGGCCGTCTGGTCGGGAAAGAGGAGACCGCCGAAGAGGGACAGCAGCAGACCGATGCCCACGCTCGTGGTAAGGGCAAGGGTGAAGAGACGGCGGGCCCGCGCGGTGTCTTTCTGACCCAGGGCATAGCCCACCAGCATACCCGCACCGGCATTGATGAGCAGGTGGAGGGTGAAGATGAACTGGTTGATGGGCTTCGACAGGTTGATGGCGCTCACACCGTCGGCACTGATGAGGTTGCCCACGATGATGCCGTCGACGACATTGCCCAGACAGCCCGAAAGGGCCACCAGGACGTAGGCCCAGAGGTAGTTGTAGAATTGCTTGTTCAGATCGTTGGTCTTCATGAGGGGTGGCGGGGGGGGGTAGGGGGGGGGGGATAGTAATTTTCCTTTTACTTGGCGG
>CAMPCG010000141.1 GCA_946644025.1 uncultured Prevotellaceae bacterium
CGAGACTACCTCCACTGGTATGCTCCGCAGCTACACCTTCAAGAAGGGAGGTCAGAACCTCGTGGTCATCGACATTCCCAAGGACTACATCAACAGCGTAGTCGGCTTCGCCAGCGAGGACGGCGAGGGCAACACCGGCATCTTCCTGAAGGTGAAGACCAACACTGCCGACCAGCCCGACACCTTCGACTACATCGACGCCAGCGGACTGGTGGAGTATCTGGAGCTGGGCGACCAGACCGGCAAGCCCGTGCAGCTGACCATCTCGGCCGACCACAAGATTACCGGCGACCTGGCCGACGGCTCCGTAGCCAAGGCCAAGCTCGTGACCGCCGTGCAGACCTCGCTCGACAACGCCGACACCGCCTATGGCTGGGGCGACCACGCCCAGGCCGGCTACATCGTGGGCGAGTTTGCCACCGATGCCGAGGTGCGCACAGCCCTCGGACTGCCCGCAGGCGAGTAAGCGGACGCAACGGGACGCGGAGGGGCAGACAACTCCTCCGCGCCTCTCATTAGAAATTAAAAAAAACAACAAGACGTCATGCCAACAGACAATTCTATACTTGACAAGGCGATCAACCTGCGACAGCTGCAGATGGCCCACGAGGACCTGAACAGCCGCACGGTACAGTTCCAGGAAACCGCCGATCCAGCCAGCGCCGACGTCATCAACGAATACCAGCGGGTGCTGGCCGCTCTCTATCAGGCGCTGACCGACGCACAGACAGTCATCGCCCCCGCCGAACAGGGTGCCGCAGACGCTTCTGCCGCCGCAACAAGGGCTGACGCCGCTGCCGAACGTGCCGGCAATGCCGCCGGGGCTGCCGAACGTGCCGCCGCGCAGATAGAGGATGCCAGAGGCGACTACGTGTCGCTCGACGCCCGGCTCGACGCCATCGACGGGCGATACGGCTTTGTGGAAAACGCAGACCCGATGTCGCTCGTCAGCGCATAAGATTGAAATAATAAATTATTAACAATAGAAATCACCAACACAATGAAACAAGGTAATCCCACCATCGGAGGCCAGCCGGTAATACTCAACACCGTCACCTCCGCCGTCGCCGACCCCCCGCGCAACCAGGCGCTGTCGGCATCGTTGACTGCATTGATTGAGAAAAATGTGCTCGGCTATCCTGCCTTCTCTACGCTCGAAGCCTACGACGCAGGAACGACCGTGTTCCACGACCGCCGGCTCTACACCTTCAACGTCGCTCATGCTGCCGGAGCATGGGACGGCACGCAGGTGACAGAGGCTAATATCAAGGATTTGATTCCGGCGCTCATCAAGGCCGTGCTTGAAGCCGGCGAGATCACCCCCACCGTGGCCCACAACCTGGCATCGTGGGAGGGTGCGTCGGCCAATGCAGACTACACGCAGACTTTGCCCGTCGACACCACCGGCGGCGACCTGAGCATTGACAGCGATGTACCGGCACAGATGATCAGCATCGGTGCTAAGACCGACTTCTCGGCCACCGCACTCTGGGCTACAGGCTTCAATCTGCTGCGCCGCGCCCGTACCGTCGGTGCCGGCTATGCCATCATGGTACCCGCCATGCCATATTCTGAAATCGGACACGCTAATACACCCAACGGACTGCTGTTTACCGACCAGAACGGACAGAACCTGCGTCCGACAGTGCGCTTCAAGCCGCGGTCGGCAGGGGCTCCCACCAGTATCAACGACGGTACGGAGTGTGCTTACACCGACGCCACGCAGAACGGCAAGACCTACCGCTTCTATAACACCTCACAGGCAGGCTGGCTGGTCATCAGCGGTATCACACTTGCCAACACCTGTGCCCATCTGGGCTGGTCGAAGCGCTACGACGAGTACGTGGCCATCGACGACGCCGACGACGCCGGTTCGGAGATTGCACTGACCGCCGTCATCCAGGCCTGTCACTCGTTCGGGCAACTGCTCGTTGTAGGCAACGCGGCCGACACTATCGAGACAGTCAGCGACACGCAACTGCGCTGGATTCGCAACGTAGACCGCGTGCAGCCATCGTGGTCGACCACGGCGACGGAAGGCACCGACGGCACCGTCACCTATCTGCACACCGCCATCATCGCCGGCATGAAGCAGGGCGGCAACGCGGCCTTCCAGAACGAGGGCCATGCACTCACCATAGACGGGCAGACCGTCAGTTATAGCGACCAGAACGCAGAGGCCCTGACCGACTATGTAAAGTATGAACTGGATACCGCCGCCACCGGTACCGTGGATATCGGAACGACGCTGGCTGTTGAAGACTGGGGCATGATAGTACTGCAGACCGCCGTCGGCGAGGCCTACGTCTCTATTGCCTACGCACAGGGACTGCCCGACACGCTCCGCTCGCTGGCTGGCTCGCTCGACTCGCACAAACTGCAGGTGCTGGTGGAAGCCATCGCTGAACTGCACTATGAGGTAGACGCACTGCGCCGCACACTCGCCGAGGGACAGGCCGCGCTGAAGGCCGTCACCTTCGATGCCGAGGACGGCTTCCTGATCATGGGACAGAAGATGTTCGATACTGTCACCACTGCTCCTACAGAGATTCCGAAGGCTGTCGGCCTGGTACGTTTCAACGCCGAGACGGGCGCCTGCTACGTCAGCAAAGCCGTCACCAACTCAACCGGCGACTGGGCACTTATTAAGTGATATCGTAAATAATAAATCGTCAAATAGTAAAGATCATTATGGCTATAAAGAAAGTAAACACTCCGTCTGAATATGCTGCACAGCCTAAAAGCGGCATCGAGACAACTCTGACAGGCGTAGCCGACGGCAATAAGGTGCGTGTCGACGGCATCAACGTGCGCGTCAATACGCCAACTCTGGGCGATGCCGTCTATGCCGACGGTAACGACTACTATTTCTACAAAGGAGGCGACCGCCTGAACCACGCCCTGCTCGCTGCCGCCGGACTGGTTGCCGTCGGGCCGGTATGTGGATTCCTGGACGGCAAGGCTGTAGTAATGAACGGCACCGAGGCCGACCGCAAGTATGCCGATGTGCTGCAGTACACCATCACCGCCATCACCAGCATCACGCCAACCATCAATCTCCACTTCCGCGACACGTCGAAGAGCGGACAGGCGCAGTATGACAGCAACATCCCCGTCACACCTACGCTCACCTCTACCGACATCAACGCCACCACCGCCGCAGAGATTTCTGCCGCCGTGGCTGCCAAGGCTGCCGAGGTGGGCGATACGCAGGCATGGTGGGCCTATCTGGCCGATGCCGACGGCAACAAGGTGGACGAAGGAGGCACGTGCATCATCATCCAGTGCGACTCGTGGAGCAACTACGCCCAGTATGCCGTTAGCGGCTCCGGCCTTACCATCAGTTTCACCACGTGGGGCGACATGCCCGAAAATAGTTGGTATAAGAAACTGAACGGTCAGACCACGAACTATCGCGGTCTGATGAACATCGCCCGTGGCGCAGCCTACTTCGGCACCAACGGACGTGTGCCGACGGCCGACATCGCCGTGGGCAGCGAGGCCAGCAATACCGACCCCGTGAAGCGCGAGGAGTTCAACACCTCGGCATTCTGCACCGCCATCCGCAACCACTACAAGACCTACGAGGCCTACCTGCATGGCGAGTTTGGCATCCCGTACCCGCAGAAGTGGGGTTGCTTCGGTCTGCCGCACGCCAAGGAATTGACGTTGAAGTACGCTCTGAAGACCGCTCCCACCAAGGATGGCGGCAATAAGTATAAGTACCCAGCCATGTACTATGCCTACAGCACCACCTACGGCATCGACGGCCTGGACTTCGGCGACTGGTATCTTCAGGGTGTTCACGAGGGTGTTCAGTTCATGGACGACGCCAACATGGCCGTCATCAACCGCACGCTGTCCAAGATGGGCAAGTCTACCATAAGTAACGGCACGACCCGTTGGTTCGCCCAGAGGGGCAACGTGCACAACGCCTGGCTCTTCAACGGCAGCAACGGGCCCTTGTACATCGTCAACGTGTACGGCACGTATCGTGCGAGGGCTCTTGCGCTATTGGAATTTAAATCTTAAACCGCTCCGCGCCCATCCCGTAAGGGTGTGGCGCGGGCGCCATAACGCCGCCCCTTGTAGGCGGCTCGCAATCAGAGAAAGTGAGTGGAACAATATACCGACTACGACGCCTATCTGCAGGACGCCTACGAACAGCAGGCCGACAGGTGGCGCGGAATAACAAGAGCACAAAATGAATCACGGAACAAAGCCGAGGCCAGGCGGCAATAAAGCCAAAAACGACAAGTCGAGCATACTTGTAGATGCCAAGATGCTGCTCAGGATTTACAATCCCATCTTCCAGCACATGCCGAAGATAGAGCGCATCGACGGCCTCGGTGCCGACATGCGGCGTGCCATCCTCGACATCATCAGCCATTTCTCAATAGCCTACGAGTGCGAAGAGGTGCGGCAACAGGAGATACGGCAGATGATAGGCAGCTACGGCAAGGCGATGGCCGTGTTTGATCTGTTGCGCGACCTTGGTGTGGTACCCGACACCGAACTTTATCTGATGGCGGAGAGGATGGACCGCATCGAGCAGGGCATCCTGAAATGGCGCAATTCACTAAGAAGCTGTAAGTCTTAATTCCCGTCAGGAGCGGTGTCAGGTCCCGGCTTACGATGCTACGGGTTAGCATGCACACCGAAAGAGGTCGCCGTCAGTTACGGAATAAGATAATAGGGGACGCGGCTATCATTCCTGCCATTTGCGGCAGGCGTCGCGGCGGCTACGGCAGCCCGGCGATAGCAACATCATAATGCCGTCCGACACCGGCACGAACCGTTGGTTCGCCCAGAGGTACAACGTGAACAACGCCTGGATCTTCAACGGCAACAACGGGAACTTGAACAACAACAACGTGAACAACACGAATCGTGCGAGGGCTCTTGCGAAATTGTCTAAACGTATTAATTGGAATGACTTATAGTTTTTTCTTATCTGTTTAAAAAAAATGACTCTTCGAGAAAAGGCAACCATATTCAGGCATCAGTGCGACGTGATGGACGTCACTCGCAAGAACAAGCGCTACGGGCGCGACTCCGTGGCCTTCGAGCGGCACTGGGTCTCGCAGCTCTATAGCGACACGCAGGCGCGGCTGGAGCGTACGTTCCGGATAGAAGAGGACTATGCCTTTCTAACTCCCATTCCGCGCTGGCGTGAGATATTTGCTACCTGCGCCTCTGGGCGCAATGCCGACCATGAGTTCTGCGATGCGCTGGAGCCGTATATTGAGCGCGAGTTGCACGAGCGTACGTTTAACAACCGCATAGACATGGGCAGTCAGGCAGCCATCAACCGGGTTATGGAAGATGTCTTCGAGGTTACGCAGGGTTATACCCGTCCTGCCCGCATCATAAAGCTTGATCTTAAAGGCTTTTTCCCGAATGCTAACCTTGACCGTGTGGAGCAGTTCTTTCTTGATATTATCGACAAGTATCAGGACGACATCATTGCCAATGCTGTTATGTCGGGCGAATGTCCGCCGGCCTACGCCGCCGAATATCCTGCCTATCTGCGTTGGCTTGCGATGGTCGTCATCCACTGCTGCCCCACGCTTCACTGCGAATTGCGCACGCCACGCGCCTTCTGGCACGAGTATATTGACCCCGAGAAATCGCTCTTCGGAAAGCCAGACGGCATCGGTGCGCCAATAGGCCGTCTGCCGTCACAGAAAGGCATGGGCCTGTATGTGAACGACGAGGTGCGCTGGCTCAACGACGACTGTGGTGTGCGCACCACCTGCTTCATGGACGACTTCGTAATGGCGGTGCCTGAAAATCGTCATTGCTATGTACTGTCGCTTATACCAGTACTCCGCAAACGGCTCGCCGCCAAAGGCGTTCGTCTGAACGAGAAGAAGTTCTACGACCAGCCATCCCAACGTGGGCTTGAGTTTCTCGGGTCTCATATCCGCAACAACCGGCTACACCTGAATGATTGTACGTATCGGCGCGGCATGGAGCGGCTGCGGGAGTTCAACAGCCTGCCGCCGCGTGAAAAGCACCTCCATCTCGAAAGTTTCCTCTCGTCTATCAACAGTTACTTCGGGTTGCTGAAGAATCGTACCGACCACAATCGGCTGATGACTATGCTCCGGAGTGTCGACACGGGCTGGTGGCACTACTGCCACTACGATCCCCGACGCCAGTGCGTCGTCGCCAACGAGAGTTACGGCCATCGCAACCTTATCAACAGTAAACATCATTTATTAACCAACAAAAAGATTAAGCATCATGACACAACAGGAAAAGCAATCGCTGCTTAACGAGCAGTATCTTATCGTCAACAACGCAGAGGCAGAGTTGAAGGCTACCGACTATATCGCAGCCAAGATTGCCGAGGGTAAGGCCACCAAGACCGAGTACAAGGAGAAGATTGAAAAGCGCCAGCAGTGGCGAGATAAAATCAATGCTGCACAGGAAGAGATAGCCCGACTGGAGGCTGTCGAAACCGAGGACGATGCGCCACATCTCGATGAGTAGCAACGGTGCCCGCCGTCTATCCGGCGGGCCACCTGCCCTTGCGTCCGTCGGCGCTCGTATTTATCTTAACACCAAAACTTAACACCAATCAGAATTATGGCAAATTATTACAAAGGCGACGAGATTAAGTTCGCCATCAAAATCGAAGCCCCGGGCTTCTCGATGGACACCGACGACTTCGACATCGAGGTTAAGTCGGGAAACACCAGCGTGAAAGGATACAAGGACGCATCCAAGAGCCAGGACACCGATGTAGTCATCTTCAAGGAGACAGAGACGGTACAGCCAGAGACTCCAGAAGGCGAGGAACCTGCAGAGCCCGTTACCGTCAACACATGGTATGCCATCGTTGACACTTCTAAACTTGCGCTTAATGAAATGCGTGTCATCGCTACGGCGTATATCGTCGATGCCAACGCCAACGACGGTGTGCGAAAGAACATCGCCGTGCAGAAATTAGGTAGACTCGTAGAAGCATAAGCACCATGACATGCCTTAATTTCGACCTCACTCTGGTGCCATCGGCGGTGCTGACCGCTACCGCCGTCACTGCAGCAACGCTTGCGGTGTCGACGGCGGAGCAACCGGCACTGGCGGTGGTGCCCGTCGAGCAGCCGTCGCTCGCCGTCACACCAGCCGACCAGGCTGCGCTATCGGTCGGGCCAGTGCGGCAGGCCACGCTCACACTCGGCGAGGTATGCACCGTTAGCAACGATACCATTGTGGTACTCGCTGCCAGCGACGGACCACTGCGCACCAGAGACGGCGGTTACTTCCTGCTCAATCCGGCGACGAACCCGCCGGGCGTATAGCGTCCAGTACGCTGCTGTATCACAGCAGCCACTCACTTCTCACAAAGGGAATTGGAGACTGAAAAAAGCGGTCTCCGGTTTCTTGAAAATCCTCTCACAGAAATTCACATGACATCCCTGTCACCCACC
>CAMPCG010000142.1 GCA_946644025.1 uncultured Prevotellaceae bacterium
CCTGCCACGGTGTGCGCCAGGGCGGCTACACCGTCTATCCGCAGCCTATCGGCATGGCCGCCGCGTTCAATGCCGAACTGGTGCGCAAGGTCTTCTCGCAGGTCAGCGACGAGGCCCGCGCCAACTGGAACCGCTCTGACCACAACATCTTCAACGTGCCCCAGGGCGTGACCTACTATCCCGGCAATCCTGAACTTACCTTCTGGTGCCCGAACGTGAACATCTTCCGCGACCCGCGATGGGGACGGGGACAGGAGACCTGTGGCGAAGACCCTTACCTCAATGCCGTGCTGGGTGTGCAGACCGTGCTGGGTATGCAGGTCGGAGTTAGTGGTTCTGATGGCGCAGCAACTCCTCACTCCTCACTCCTCACTCCTCACTACTACAAGACCCACGCCTGCGCCAAGCACTATGCCGTGCACAGCGGTCCCGAGCCCCTGCGCCACTCGATGAACGTCGAGCCCTCGCACCGCGACCTCTGGGAGACCTATCTGCCGGCCTTCAAGGCCCTGGTGAAGAAGGGTAACGTGCGCGAAGTGATGTGTGCTTACCAGCGCTTCGAGGGCAAGCCCTGTTGCATGAGTGACCGTCTGCTCATCGACATCCTGCGCAACAAGTGGGGCTACGACGGACTGGTGGTCACCGACTGCGATGCCATCAACAACTTCTACAGTAAAGGCCAGCACGAGACCCACGACGGCCCCCTCTCGGCCAGCGTCGACGCCGTGCTCAACGGCACCGACCTGGAGTGTGGCAAGGTGTTCATGAGTCTGGCCGAAGCCCTGAAGCAGGGACTCATCAAGGAGAGCGACCTCGACGCCCATCTGCGCCGTACGCTCATGGGTCGCTTCGAGCTGGGCATGTTCGACCCCGCCGACATGCTCCCTTGGGCCAATATCCCCGCCTCGGTCATCAGCTGTGAAGAGCACGACCGGCTGGCCACGCAGGCCGCCCGCGAGTCGATGGTGCTGCTGGAGAACAAGAACGGCGTGCTGCCGCTCTCCAAGAAGATAAAAAAGCTGGCCGTACTTGGCCCCAACGCCCAAGATGTGGAGTTGCTCAATGGCAACTATGGCGGCACGCCCACCGAGGCCCACCAGCACTCGCTGCTGGACGGCATTGCCGCTGCACTGGCGGAGGAAGACGTAGAGATATACAATCCAAAGACCTGCGAACTGGACGACGACTACACCACCATTCACCACTTGCTCCACTTCAACAACGGACGTGGCGTGAAGGTCGAGTTCTGGAATAACAGACAGCTGAGCGGCGAGCCTGTCAAGACGGAGTATTGGACAGAGCCGCTGAATTTCTCAACCTTTGGTGCCTGGGGCTTCGCCGAGGGCGTCAGCAACGACAACCTCTCTGTGCGCATCACCGGGCAGTACAAGTCCACCTTCACCGGCGAGATGAAATACACCCTCACCACCGACAATGGCTACGTGCTGAAGGTGAATGGCGTAGTGGTGGAAGACGCCAAGCCCGCCCCTCGTCGCGGCTTTGGTTTCCATCGTGCCGTGGAGTATAAGTCGTTCCCGGTGGCAGAGGGCAAGACCTACGACGTAGAGATAACCTACTCCCGTGGCAATGGCAACTTCGCCATGCTGCGTGGCGACATCTGCGAGCGCCGTCTTGTAGACTTTACCGACGTGGCTCGCCAGTGCAGCGATGCCGACGCCATCATCATCATAGGCGGTATCTCCGCCCGCATGGAGGGCGAGGGTGGCGACAAGCAGACCATCGAGCTGCCCCGCGTGCAGCAGCGCCTCGTGCGTGCCATGCACGAGACCGGCCGCCCCGTCATCTTCGTCAACTGCAGCGGCTCGGCCATCGCCTTCGGTTCGCTGGAGGGCCAGTACGACGCCCTGCTCCAGGCCTGGTATCCCGGTCAGGGCGGTGCCAAAGCCCTCGCCGACGTGCTCTTCGGCGACTACAACCCCGGCGGCAAGCTGCCCGTCACCTTCTACCGCTCCAACGACGACCTGCCCGACTTCCTCGACTACTCCATGAAGAACCGCACCTACCGCTACTTCACCGGACAGCCGCAGTACGCCTTTGGCTACGGCCTTAGCTATACCACCTTCAGCGTGGGCAAGGGCCAGCTGTCGGCCAAGACGATGCAGACGGACGGCAAGGTGACCGTGACCGTGCCCGTCACCAACACCGGACGGCGCGAGGGCACCGAGACCGTGCAGGTCTACGTCAAACGCCTTGGCGACCCCGGCGCTCCCATCAAGGCGCTGAAGGGATTCCAGAAACTCTCGCTGAAGCCCGGCGAGACCCAGCAGACTGTCATCACCCTCGACGGCGAGGCCTTCGAGTACTACGACGAGATGGCCTACGAACTGGCTGTGAAACCTGGACGCTACCAGATACTCTACGGCACCTCCTCGCTCGACAAGGATCTCAAGGCCTTGGACTTCGAGGTAAAATAGCCTGATAATTGGTCGTTTGGTTGTTTGGTCGTTTACGTATTCGCCTCCCAAACTACTAAACGACTAATTACCCAAACGAACAAACGACTATTTTCCCAAACGACTAATTAGCTTACTAAGTGGGCGGTGCTTCTGTTCAGCCGAATTGCGCAATTCGGCTGAACAGAGATTTTTTATTGGGTAGCTTAAAAACATCAAATCCCGACGTGATTTTAACTCGAATCGGTCATTAAAATGGGCTATGAGTTTGAACGGCTTTCTCTGGTAGAAAGAACGGCTTATTCCCATCGAAAGAACGGCTTTTTCTGATATAAAGAACGGCTTTCTCTAATAGAGAGCGCTCGCATTTTAAGCCCGAATAGTTAAAGTTGGCGAATAAATACACCGAGTTTGAATGGTTTTTTGTAACTTTGCCAAAAATTGATGACTACGATTGAATAGAAAATAAAAGAATGAAGAAACTATTTGCTGTTATTTATGCATTGACTGTCGCCGTCGGTGTTTTTGCCACGGGGCAGAACGGTGACGTCATCTACATCGACGGGGAGCGGTGGAGCTTGCTCATTAAGCCTGTCGAGTACGATTCCATACTTTATTTCAGCTTGAAGGCGGCATTGCCGAAGGAGCGTTCGTGGTCTACCGCTAATTGGGATG
The DNA here is from genome assembly GCA_946644025.1 of uncultured Prevotellaceae bacterium. The sequence goes on from CAMPCG010000142.1 coordinate 3,090, forward strand.
GCTACACGGGCTATTGGAGCATCCGCGACGAGCGGCTCTGCTTGGACAGCATCACGGTGGAGATGTATGACCAGGAGACTAAGCAGAGCCATGAGCAGCGCATCGCTGAGGCCGACATGCACCGTTTGTTCAAGGACTACTACACGAAGGACGGCATCGTGGCGACCTGGCTCTCAAAGAATATCAGGGCGGCGAAAGGCAAGAAGATTTACTACCAACATTCAGGTTACGAACGGAACCATGAACACGAGCAGGTGCTGACCGTTAAAAACGGAAAGGTGACTGCCTGTCAGGCTTATCACAACAAGGTGGTGACGGAAGGCTTTTCCTTGTCAGACCTCAAAGGCCAGGAAGACATCAAGGCCCGCTTCCCGCTCCACCTCGAGGCTTATCCCGAACTGGAAGGCGTGAAGCGCATCATCTTCTCCGTGCAGCATGTCCGCCTCGACGCTTCGGGGAACCTCCTCGACTGCGATGTAACGGCCAAAGTGAGATTCCAAGACGAAAAGGAGTTACGCAACATCGAAGGGCTGGCAAAGGAGATGAAGGCCATGCTGAAGGACATCAGCCCGTGGAAGACGCTGTTCATAAACGGCGAATATGTGCCGGAAGAGAAACATGGCTTTAGCATCCCCTATATCTTAACACCTAACACCTAACATCCAACAACAAATATCATCAACCATGAGAAAGACTATTATTTCCGCAACTATCGCGATGGCTTTTGCCCTGTCGGCCGCGGCCGCAGAGAGTGTTAAGGCGACTATTCACGCCGACCAGCCCGGGGCCAAGATTAACCGTGAAATCTACGGTCAGTTCTCCGAGCATCTCGGTACGTGCATCTATGGTGGCCTGTGGGTTGGCGAGGAGTCGCCCATCCCCAACATCAAGGGCTACCGCAAGGATGTCTTCGAGGCCCTTCAGGCCCTGAAGGTTCCCGTGCTGCGCTGGCCCGGCGGTTGCTTTGCCGACGACTATCACTGGATGGACGGCATTGGTCCCAAGGACAAGCGTCCCTCGCTGCGCAACAACAACTGGGGCGGCACCATCGAGGACAACTCCTTCGGTACGCACGAGTTCCTGAATCTCTGCGAGATGCTGGGCTGCGAACCCTACATCAGCGGCAACGTAGGCTCGGGCACGGTCAAGGAGATGGCCCAGTGGGTGGAGTACATGACCAGCGACGGCGATACGCCGATGGCCCGTCTGCGCCGTCAGAACGGCCGCGAGAAGGCATGGAAGGTGAAGTACTTCGGCATTGGCAACGAGGCCTGGGGCTGCGGTGGCAACATGACGGCGCAGTACTACAGCGACGAGTTCCGCAAGTTCAACACCTATCTGCGCGACTATACCGGCAACAAGCTCTACCGCATCGCCTCGGGAGCCAGCGACTACGACTACGACTGGACCGAGGTCTGCATGAAGAACATCGGCAGCCGTATGCAGGGCATCTCGCTGCACTACTACACCTGCTCGGGATGGAGCGGGTCGAAGGGCTCGGCCACGAAGTTCGACAACGACCAGTACTACTGGGCGCTGGGCAAGTGTCTGGAGATAGAGGAGGTCATCAAGAAGCACAAGGCCATCATGGACAAGGCCGACCCGAAGGGCAAGATTGGGCTGCTCGTCGACGAGTGGGGCACGTGGTGGGACGAGGAGCCCGGCACCGTCAGCGGTCACCTCTACCAGCAGAACGCCCTGCGCGATGCCTTCGTGGCTGCCCTCTCGCTCAACGTCTTCCATAAGTATACCGACCGTGTGAAGATGGCCAACATCGCACAGGTGGTGAACGTGCTGCAGTCGATGATACTAACCGACCAGGTGGGCACGGGCCATATAGTGCTCACGCCTACCTACCACATCTTCCGGATGTACACCCCCTTCCAGGAAGCCACCTACCTGCCCGTCGACCTGCCCACGGAGACCATCCAGGTGAGCAAGGCCTACTTCAAGGAAAAGGAGGGCGCCAAGGATGCCGGCTACCGTCCGTGCCCCATGCTCTCGGCCTCGGCCGCTAAGGCTGCCGACGGTAGTCTCGTGCTGGCCGTCACCAACGTCAGTCTCGATAAGGCGCAGACCATCGACTTCCAGATAGACGGCTATGCGGCCAAGAGCGTGAGCGGACAAATCCTCACGTCGAAGAATGTGGCCGACTACAACGACTTCCAGCATCCCGCCGTCGTGGCCCCCGCCACGTTCAAGGATGCCAAGCTGAAGGGCGGCGTGCTCACCGTCAACATCCCCGCCAAGTCGGTCGTCGTGCTCACCCTCGGTGCTAAATAGCTTGTGTCTATGGGAAAGTCTTGTCGCTTCACACTGTTCTTGCTGGCCGCCCTGCTCGTCGGCTGTGCCTCGCAGCAGCAGCGGGCCGAGGAAAAGGCCCGTATGCAGCAGGTGGTGGTCGAGGCAGTGGCTGCGAGGCAGTGGCGTATAGACATCACGTCGATGAACGCGATGCGTTACGGCGCACGGACGGTCACTCCCGACTTCTTCCTCGAGCTGCGCGGCGACACGCTCCGCAGCTATCTGCCCTATCTGGGCCAGGTACACCGTGCGCCCGTGTTGTCGCCGTCGCAGGGACTGAACTTCGACGCGCCGCTGCTGGGCTACCGCGAGAGCCACCCCAAGGCCCATCTGTCGCTCGTGGAGATAGACGTGAAGACACAGGAGGACCTCTACCGCTATCGCGTAGAGATATACGACACCGGCAGTGCCTACATCCACGTGCAGTCGCAGCATCGTGACCCCATCAGCTTCGACGGCTACTTTGCCGAATGAATAAGAACTAATACTGCTAAATGCTAAAGCAATGAAAAACTACAGTCTCACTCTCCTTCTTCTTCTCTTTGCCGTCCTGCAGGGTCGGGCTGAGGGCGAAGAAATGGAGTCGGCCACGGAGGCCGTCAAGAACATGGGCCTGGGCTGGAACCTGGGTAACACCCTCGACAGTAATTCCAACGACACGCTCAACATGTGGATAGAGCGGTGGACCAGCCGCCGTCCGCAGGACTACGAGACCGCCTGGGGACAGCCCGTCACCAAGCCCGAGCTGATGAAGCTGATGAAGGATGCGGGCTTCAACGCCATCCGCGTGCCCGTTACGTGGTATCCCCACATGGAGGCCAAGTTCAGCTTCAGCGGCAACAGCACTGCCTGGAGCCCCTCGAAGGACGACATCGGCAAGAAGATTAAGGCGGCCTGGATGGAGCGCGTGCATGAGGTGGTGGACTACGTCATCAGCAACGACATGTACTGCATCCTCAACATTCACCACGACACCGGCGCCCACGATGCTGCATGGCTCATAGCCGACGAAGACTCCTACGCCCGCCAGCACGAGCGCTTCGAGGCCGTGTGGCGGCAGATAGCCGAGGAGTTCCGCGACTATGGCGACCACCTGCTCTTCGAGGGCTACAACGAGATGCTCGACGTGAAGCGCTCCTGGTGCTTCGCCTCGTTCAATACCGACGGACAGTACAACGCTGCCATCGCCAACTCGGCCTACAACGCCATTAACGCCTACGCCCAGAGCTTCGTCGACGCGGTGCGCTCCACGGGCGGCAACAACGCATGGCGCAACCTGATTGTCTCCACATACGGCGCCTGCAACGGCGACGGCTCGTGGAACAGCCACCTGCAGGACCCGCTGAAGAAGATGAAGCTGCCCGATGACGACGTCGAGGGCCACCTGATTTTCGAGGTACATTCCTATCCCGACATCTCCAACTTTGCCAATGCCAAGAAAGAGCTGCGCAGCACCCTCTCCAAGCTGAAGACCCACCTTGTGTCGAAAGGTGCGCCCGTCATCATCGGCGAGTGGGGTACGCTCGACGGCAACGACTATGTTAACCATCGGGCGCCCTTCCTTGACTTTTGCCGCTACTTCGTTGAACAGGCCAAGCAGAACGGCATCGCCACCTTCCACTGGATGGGACTCAGCGACGGCGATGCACGTGCCGTGCCCGAGTTCAACCAGCCCGACCGCGTCGAGGCCATCGTCAAGGGCTATTATGGCGAGGAAGGCTATTCCAACGCCATCGCCTCGACGGTCATAGCCCGGCCGGCCGACGATGCCGTCTACACCATCAGCGGACAGCGGCTGCAGTCACTGCCCCAACAGAAGGGCATCTATATACAAAACGGAAGAAAAGTCTTGAAGTAAGACTCTTCAACTTTCTCAAGTTGAGTAGTAAGAAGTAGTAAAAGGTAGTAAGAAGTAGTT